>NZ_AJFC01000381.1:0-15087 GCF_000256505.1 Rhodococcus sp. P14
CACCGCGACCGTCGCGCGCGGCACCGTCGGCGCCGGGGTCGGTGCACGCGCCGGCACCCTCAAGGGCGGCATCGGCACCGCGAGCCTGACCCTGACCGACGGCCCCGCCGCCGGCGTCACCGTCGCCGCCCTCGTCGTCGCCAACCCCGTCGGGGCCGTGTTCGATCCCGAGACGGGCCTGCCGTGGGGCCTCGGGCCCACCCGGGCCGCCCGGCTCGGACTCGTCGCCCCGGCCGCCACCGAGATCGCCGCCGCCAACGCCCTCACACCGAAGGGCACCGCCCTCAACACCACCATCGGCGTCGTCGCCACCGATGCCGACCTGACCGCCGCCGCCTGCCGCCGCGTCGCCGTCGCCGGGCACGACGGACTCGCGCGGGCCGTCCGCCCCGCGCACTCGCCGCTCGACGGCGACACCCTCTTCGCCCTGGCCACCGGGACCGCGACGGTGCCCGCGCCGGCGCGCCCGATCCCCGACGCCTTCGCCCCCGAACTACCCGTGCTGGCCGCCGTGTGCGAGGTGGCCGCCGAGGTCGTCCAGCATGCCGTCGTCGACGCGGTGCTGCACGCGACCGCGGTCGCGGGCATCCCCGCCTACCGCGACCTGTTCCCGTCCGCCTTCACGACCGGGGGCGCCACGTCGCGCTGACGGGCTCAGCCCGGCGCACCCTCCGGCACACGCTTCATCTGGTCACCGCAACAGATCTCCGAATGCGCCATCTCCTCGTTGCACGGGCACGACTTCTCGTAGACGAGCTGCGCACCGCACTTCTCGCAGGCGTAGCGATCTCCGACGCTTCTGGGCACGACTGCCTCCCCGGGTGGACGGTGAGTTCCACGGTAGCCACCGCACCGCCGGAATACTGCGCTTTCCCGGGGCTCGCGCCCGGTGCCGAGCGGGGCGCACGCCGGTAGGCTCGAAGGCCAGGAACACCACGCAGGACACACGCGAAGGGCGAGCGCATGACCGTACCCGACGGTTCCCGTCCCGGGCTCCGGCCCGTCTGGCAGCGCGCCGCGCTCCTGATCGCCGGATTCGTCGCCCTGCTCTACGCAATCGAGGCCGTCGACGCCGCCGCGCCCGCCGAACTCGACTCCGCGGGCATCGAACCGAGAAGCGCCGACGGACTGTGGGGAGTGGTGTTCGCCCCCGTGCTCCACGCCGACTGGGCGCACTTGAGCGCCAACACCATTCCTCTGCTCGTGCTCGGATTCCTCGTGCTCGTCTCCGGGATCGGCCGCGGTCTGGCCGCCACCGCGATCATCTGGATCGTCGGGGGACTCGGTACCTGGCTCACCGCCGGTGCCGGCTTCGTGCACATCGGTGCGTCGATCCTCGTCTTCGGCTGGCTCACCTACCTGATCACGCGCGGCATCTTCACCCGGCAGGCGAACCAGATCGTCATCGGCGTGATCGTGCTGTTCGTCTACGGCAGCATCCTGTGGGGCGTGCTGCCCAGCGACCCGCGTGTCTCCTGGCAGGGGCACCTCTTCGGCGCCGTGGGCGGCGTTCTGGCCGCGTGGCTGCTCTCCGCCGACGAGCGTCGCCGGCGGCGTTCGCCGGCCGTGCCGACCTCGCCGTACCGGTGAGACGCACCCCCTCCCGGCAACTGACCGATCGGTAGGATCACAGCGTCGGCGCGACTGTGACATCTCTCGATCAATACCCGTGTTGGCTTCGTCGCAACCACAGGGACGTGGCAGCATGAGCCCCATGCGCATGACCGTCCTGGGGTGTTCCGGCAGCGTGGCCGGTCCGGATTCCGCCGCGTCGGGCTACCTGATCACCGCCCCGGGCACCCCGCCCCTGGTGATCGACTTCGGCCCCGGGGTCCTCGGGGCATTGCAGCGGTACGCCGATCCCGGCGAGGTCTCGCTGTTGCTCTCGCACCTGCACGCCGACCACTGCCTCGACATCCCGGGCCTGCTCGTCTGGCGGCGCTACTCCCCGAACCGCCCCACCGGACGCACCCTCGTCTACGGCCCCTCGGACACCAGCGTCCGCATCGGAGCCGCCTCCGCCGAGATCGCCGGCGAGATGGACGACGTCAGCGACACCCTGGACGTGCGTCCCCTCGCCGACGGAGAAGCCTTCCGCTTCGGCGCACTCACCATCCGCCCCGGCCGGGTCGACCACCCGCCCGAGGCATACGGATTCCGCATCACCAGCGACTCCGGACGCACCGTCGTCTACACCGGCGACACCGGCATGTGCGACGAGGTCGTCGACCTCGCGCGCGGTGCCGACGTCCTGCTGTCCGAAGCCTCCTGGACCCATGCGCCCGACGACCGGCCCGGCGGCATCCACCTCTCCGGCACCGAAGCCGGCCTGGTCGCCGCGCGTGCCGGGGTGGGGGAGTTGCTGCTCACCCACATCCCGCCGTGGACCTCGCGCGAGGACGTCATCGCCGAAGCCAAGGAGCAGTATTCCGGGCCCGTCCACGCGGTGTCCGCCGGGGACGTCTACCGCATCTAATAGGCTCGTCCGGGTGACCACACGAGAAGACGGCAGAGCGGACGACGAACTCCGCCCCATCCGGATCACCCGAGGATTCACCAACCACCCCGCGGGCTCGGTGCTCGTGGAATTCGGCCAGACCCGCGTCATGTGCACCGCCAGCGTCGAAGAAGGCGTACCACGCTGGCGCAAGGGTTCCGGTCTCGGCTGGCTCACCGCCGAATACGCGATGCTCCCCGCCGCCACCCACACCCGCAGCGGCCGCGAATCCGTCAAAGGCAAGCTCGGCGGGCGCACCCAGGAGATCAGCCGCCTCGTCGGCCGCGCCCTGCGCGCCTGCATCGACCTCGCCGCGCTCGGCGAGAACACCATCGCCATCGACTGCGACGTCCTGCAGGCCGACGGCGGCACCCGCACCGCCGCCATCACCGGCGCCTACGTCGCGCTCGCCGACGCCGTCACGTGGCTCAGCGCTGCGGGCCGCCTCACCGACCCGCAGCCCATCTCGTGCGCCATCGCCGCCGTGAGCGTCGGCGTCGTCGACGGCCGCGTCCGTCTCGACCTGCCCTACGAGGAGGACGTGCGCGCCGAGGTCGACATGAACGTCATCGCCACCGACACCGGCACCCTCGTCGAGGTCCAGGGCACCGGCGAAGGTGCGACGTTCGCCCGCTCCACCCTCGACAAGATGCTCGACTCCGCGCTCGCCGGCATCGCCGAACTGTGCGAGATCCAGAAGCAGGCGCTCGAAGCGCCCTACCCGGGCACGCTCCCGCAGCCCGTGACACCCGAGCGCACCCGGAAGAAGTTCGGTGTCTGAGATGGTGCGGGTGCTCGTGGCGAGTCGCAACGCGAAGAAGCTGCGCGAGCTGCAGCGCGTCCTCGACTCCGCCGGGATCGCCGGGATCGACCTCGTCGGCCTCGACGCGGTGCCGCCCTACGACGAGGCGCCCGAGACCGGCGCGACGTTCGAGGAGAACGCGGCCGCCAAGGCGCGCGACGGCGCAGCCGCGACCGGAATGGCTTGCGTCGCAGACGATTCCGGTCTCGAAGTCGATGCCCTCAACGCGATGCCCGGGGTGCTGTCCGCGCGCTGGTCGGGACGGCACGGCGACGACCACGCCAACACCGAACTGCTGCTCGGGCAGCTGCAGGACGTCCCCGACGAGCGACGCGGGGCGGCGTTCGTCTCCGCCTGCGCCCTCGCCGTCCCCGGTGACGACGGCGAGATCGCGGTGCACGTCGTGCGCGGGGAGTGGCGCGGCGCCATCGTCCACAGCCCCCGAGGCGCCAACGGGTTCGGCTACGACCCGGTGTTCCGGCCGGAAGGCGAGGACCGCACCGCAGCCGAACTCAGCGCCGAGGAGAAGGACGCGTCGTCGCACCGCGGGCGGGCGCTGGCACAGCTCGTGCCGGACCTCGCCGCGCTCGCGCGCTAGACCGCCGCACCGAGCCGAGGATTCGAGCGCTGAGGATTCGAAGGCTGGGATTCGAGGGCTGGGGATTCGAGCGGATAAACGGAATCCGCCCACGCCGTGGCGTGGGCGGATTCCGGTCGATCGCGTGGATGTGGGCCGGCGTCAGACGCCGAAATCGGCCTTGACCTGTTTCGTGCGCTGGTGCTCGACGAAGAACGACAGGAACGGGATCGTCCCGGCGAGGAGGGTGCCGATCGTGCGGCCCGCGGGCCAGCGCACCTTGATCGCCAGGTCGAGCGTGAGCACGAGATACACCGCGTAGACCCAGCCGTGGACCACGGCGATCCAGCCGGGAACGTTCTCGACCTTCAGGATGTACTTCGCGACCATCTCGCCGGTGAGCACGAGCAGCCACACGCCGGTGATCCACGCGAGCGCGCGATACCGGGTCAGGGCCGAGGCGATCTTCTTCCGGTCGGCTTCCGGGCGGGACTGCGGCGTGGTCGAACCGCTCGTCTGGTCGGGTGCCTGCTCGGGGGTCGTGCTCACTGAGCGCTCCTATCGGACCTGCGCGCCAGCTGCGCGAGGTAATCGTTGTACTCCAGCATCTGCCGGGCCTCCGGGTCGTCCGGATCGACGTCCGCGTTCGGATCGAACTGCGCGCGGGGCCGCTGGGGGAGGAGATCCTCGGGAATCTCGGTGGGTTCCTTCGGTTCCGACGCGCGCGGCGCCCCCGTGGCCTGACTCTCGGCGTCCTCGGTCTCGAGCTTCACGAACCGGCGATAGGCGTACACGCAGAAGAAGGCGAACGCGGGCCACTGCAGTGCGTAGCCGAGGTTCTGGAACGTGCCGCCCACGGCCTCGAACCGGGTCCACTGCCAGAAGCCGAGACCGAGGCAGCCGGCCGCGGCGACCGTCACCAGTACGACGAGGGCAAGGCGACGCGGCGGGCGGTTCTCGGACACGCCCTCAAAAGTACCCGAGCGGCCCCCCGACCTGCCAAGAGCGGTCGGGGGCCGTGGGAGAGGTCACGTAGTGCGCGAGGGGGGACTTGAACCCCCACGTCCGAAGACACGGCGTCCTAAGCGCCGCGCGTCTGCCTGTTCCGCCACTCGCGCGTACCAGCGTCACTTTACGCGATCACATCGGTGCTTCTTCGCTCGACCTATAGGGCTCCGAAGCGCTTTCTCCCTGCCCACGTCGGCGTTTGACTGTGGCAGTTGGGGCACAGGAATCGGATGTTCTCCGGACGGGAGTCGTTCGGATTCCCGTCGATGTGATCGACATGGAGCGTGATCGGAAAATCGCACCATTGATCCCCGAGGCCGCACCTCTCGCACTTGTACGCGCGGCCGGACTCGACGAGGGCGCGGCGGAGCAGAGGCGGTTTCTGTCGGGGAGCGCCGGTCGGTTTGCGGACGAGAACCTCCTTCCATTCGAGACGGTTCAGCGCACGCCCACCCCTGGTGTGCGCCGATCCAGTGAAGTGTGACGTGTCGATGCCCAGCTTCTTGATCCGCCGGCTCAGGTGGTGGTGCGAACCCCCGCTCGGAACGAGACCGAGGTAGCGCATGACCCCCGCCACGCTCGTCGAGCTTCGGACCGCTTCCTCGAGAATTTCCAATGTGTACTTCGTCGACCGCCCCATCATCCCCCCCCCCGTATCGAATGTGTGTTCGATTCGAAGACTGTATCCGGCGGTTCTGACAAAACGCGGAAAACGCTCTCATGCACGCGTTTCGCGGCCCGTCAAGATGGTAACGATTGTGTAACGATAAACGTGAGGGATTCCTCAGGTTGATGGACGTCCTCGTAGCCGCGCAGCCTGCGCCGACTCTCCCTACCGGTGAGTCACTTCTCCGACCTGCTGTGAGTGATCTCACGCGCCCTTCCGTACCCGGTAACCCGCACGGAACAAAACATGAGGAACCCCTCATGATTTTGTGTCACTCTTGGGTAGCCCGAACGAGCAGATCAGAGCCATCAGAACGCCAACGGCGGCGCGGGCGGCCAACGAGAGAACCACGCCCTCGAGGTGTTCAGGAGAGGAACTACACGCGTGACGATCGACGAGACCACACCAGCCGACAACGGACGGAACTCGAAGGCATCACGACGCACCGGCGACCGGGGGATCGGCCCCGCCTCCCGAAAGGGCGCGCTGGTCGACAAGCTCCTCGCCGGGGAGTCGTACGCCCTCGCCTTCGGCGGCCAGGGTGCCCCGTGGCTCAGCTCCCTCGAGGAACTCAGCCGCGACAACGGACTCGAGCCGGTCCTGACCGAACTGGTCAACGAGGCCGACGCGCTGCTCGCGCCCGTCGCACACGACCTCGTCGTGGTGCGCCCGAGCGGCTTCGACCCCATCGCTTGGATGCTCGAGCAGGAAGTCGCCGACGAGGACGAGACGCCCGTCGCCGGTCCCTCCGAGACCACACTGACCTCCGCCGCGGTGTCGCTGCCCGGCGTGTTCCTGACCCAGGTGGCCGCGCTGCGCGCGCTGGCGAACCAGGGCCTCGACGTGACCGCGCAGGCCCCGGCCGCCGTGATCGGCCACTCCCAGGGCGTGCTCGCCGTCGCGGCCACCGAGGCCGCCGGCGCCAAGGACGGGCAGATCCTCGCGATCGCCCAGCTCATCGGTGCCGCTGCCACCCTCGTCGGCCGTCGCCGCGGCATCATCTCCGGCGCCGAGCGCTTCCCGATGCTCGCCGTCGCCAACGTCGACCCCGAGCGCCTGCGCGCCGTCGTCGCCGAGGTCTTCGCCGACCAGGATCCGCAGCGGTCCGCCGTCGTCGCCATCCGCAACGCCCGTCGCCGTGTCGTGCTGTCCGGTCCGCCGGCCGCACTGGCGCGCGTGCAGCAGCGCTGCGAGGAGATCGCCGCCGCGGAGACCCGCGAGCGGGATGCGAAGAAGCGCGGCGGTGCCGTGTTCGCCCCGACCTTCGAGCCGGTCTCCGCCGAGATCGGTTTCCACCACCCCGCGCTGGCCGACGCTGTCGAGCAGGTCGCCGACTGGGCGTCGCGCTGCGGCCTGGACGCCGACCTCGCCCGTTCGCTGGCGCAGGAAGTGCTCGTCGACCCTGTCGACTGGGTCGCCCTCGTCGACGACGCCGTCGCGGCCGGTGCCTCGTGGATCCTGGATCTGGGTCCCGGTGAGCTGCTGACGCGGATGACCAGCTCGGGCCTGCGGGGCCAGGGTGTGGGCATCATCGCCGCCGCGACCCGCGGCGGTCAGCGCAACCTGCTAACCCCGGGCGCGGAGCCCGAGGTGCCGCAGCCGTGGTCCGCATTCGCGCCGAAGCCGGTCACCCTGCCCGACGGCCGTCAGGGTGTCGAGACGGCGTTCACGCGCCTGACCGGCCGTTCGCCGATCCTGCTGGCCGGCATGACGCCGACCACCGTCGATCCGAAGATCGTCGCCGCCGCGGCCAACGCCGGCCACTGGGCCGAGCTCGCCGGTGGCGGTCAGGTCACCGAGCAGATCTTCGCCGACCACGTCGAGGAGCTGAAGGGGCTGCTCGAGCCGGGCCGCGCCGTGCAGTTCAACTCGATGTTCCTCGACCCGTACCTGTGGAAGCTGCACGTGGGTGGCAAGCGGCTCGTGCCGCGGGCCCGCGCCGCGGGCGCACCGTTCGACGGTGTGGTCGTCACCGCCGGCATCCCCGAGCTCGAGGAAGCCGTCTCGATCATCGAGGAGCTGACCGAGGCCGGCATCAGCTACGTCGCGTTCAAGCCGGGCACCGTCGCGCAGATCCGCTCGGTGATCCGCATCGCGAACGAGGTGCCGAACTACCCGGTCATCGTCCACATCGAGGGCGGCCGCGCCGGTGGCCACCACTCGTGGGAGGACCTCGACGACCTGCTGCTCGCCACCTACGCCGAGCTGCGCACCCGATCCAACCTGGTGCTGTGCGTCGGCGGTGGCATCGGTACCCCCGAGCGGGCTGCCGACTACCTGACCGGCCGCTGGTCCACCGCCCACGGCTTCCCGGCGATGCCGCTCGACGGCATCCTGGTCGGCACCGCGGCGATGGCGACCCTCGAGGCGACCACGTCGCCCGAGGTCAAGCGGATGCTCGTCGAGACCCCCGGCACTCCGGACTGGGTCGGCGCCGGCACCGCCTCCGGCGGCATGGCCTCCGGCCGGAGCCAGCTGGGCGCGGACATCCACGAGATCGACAACGCGGCGTCCCGCACGGGCCGCCTGCTCGACGAGGTCGCGGGCGATGCCGAGGCCGTGGCCGCACGCCGCGACGAGATCATCGCCGCGCTGGACGTCACCGCGAAGCCGTACTTCGGCGACGTCGCGGAGATGACCTACGGGCAGTGGCTCACCCGCTACCTCGAGCTCGCCGTCGGCTCGCAGGAGGTGGCCGACGCGGCCGAGAACCCGTGGATCGACGTCACCTGGCGTGAGCGTTTCCGCGAGATGCTGCAGCGTGCCGAGTCCCGGCTGCACCCGGCCGATCGTGGCCCGATCCCGACGCTGTTCGCCGACGATGCGGCCCTCGACCGGCCGTACGCGGCGCTGGCGGCGCTGACCGGGCAGTTCCCGGATGCCGATTCGGTGGTCCTGCACCCGGCCGACGTCCCGTTCTTCGTCGCGCTGTGCCGCGCCCCGGGCAAGCCGGTGAACTTCGTGCCGGTGGTCGACCAGGACGTGCGTCGCTGGTGGCGGTCCGATTCCCTGTGGCAGGCCCACGATCCGCGCTACAGCGCCGATCAGGTCTGCATCATCCCGGGCACCGTCGCCGTCGCGGGCATCACCCGCGCCGACGAGCCCGTCGGTGAGCTGCTCGACCGGTTCGAGAAGGCCACCGTCGACGAGTTGGTCGCGGCCGGTGTCGAGCCGGTGCAGATCGCCGCTCGCCGTCACCAGGACCTTGCGTCCGGTCTGCTCGACGCCGTGCTGTCGGCTCCGGATGTGAACTGGGCCGGCCGGCAGACCGTGAACCCGGTACACCGCCTCGGCGACCTGGACGAGTGGTCCGTCGAGTCCGACACCGCCGCCGTGCACGCCGCGACGGGCGCCACCCTGAGCGTCCTCGACGCCGAGCACGTGGGCCTGACGGTGCCGCTCGCGGGGGACAAGACCGTCGAGATCCGCCTGACCGTGCCGGCCGCCGTGCACACCGGTGGCGCTCCCGTCGTCACCGCGGAGGACGCGTCGGCGTCCATGTCGGCGCTGCTCGGTGTCGCCGCGGGCCAGGAGCTGCCCGCCGTGAAGAAGGGCGCGGCCCGCATCACCCTCGGCTGGCTGCCGGAGAAGATCGCCGACCATGCCGGTGTCACGGGTTCGGGACTGCCGTCGACCCTGACCCCCAGTGCCCACGGTGTCCCCGACGTCCTCGTCGGCGCGTGCTGGCCGGCGGTGTTCGCCGCGCTCGGCGCCGCGCAGACCGACGACAGCCTGTCGGTGATCGAGGGCATGCTCGACCTGGTCCACCTCGACCACGCCGTGGACGTGAAGGACGGTCTGCCGACCGATCCGTCCATCCTGGGTGTCAAGGCCGAGGTGCAGGACGTGGTCGACACCGACCTCGGCCGGGTGGTCGAGGTGCACGTGGAGATCACCGCCGACAACGGCAACGGTTCCGGCGACGCCACGGTCGCGACGCTGATCGAGCGCTTCGCGATCCGTGGCCGCATCGGCAAGGCGGAGCTGGCCGATCCGGTCCGCGCCGGCGGTGCCGTGAGCGAGGACGCGGTGGAGACCCCGCGTCGTCGTCGCCGCGACGCCGTGATCGTCGCCCCGATCGACATGAGCGCCTTCGCGCGTGTCTCGGGCGACCACAACCCGATCCATACCTCGGACAATGCCGCCCTGCTGGCCGGCCTGGGCACCCCGATCGTGCACGGCATGTGGCTCTCGGCCGCCGCCCAGCAGGTCGTCACCGCCCTCGAGGCCGACGCCAAGCTGCCGGCCCGCCGCCTGACGGCGTGGACCGCGCGGTTCCTCGGCATGGTGCGCCCCGGCGCGCAGATCGACGTGCGAGTCGACCGCATCGCGACCGACCGCGGCGCCGAGATCGTCGAGGTGGGCTGCCGCGTGGACGGCGACCTGGTGATGGTCGCCACCGGCCGCACCGCTGCCCCGCGCACGGTGTACGCGTTCCCCGGCCAGGGCATCCAGCGGCCCGGCATGGGCCTGGACGCGCGTGCCCGCAGCAAGGCCGCCCGGGAGATCTGGGATCGCGCCGACAAGCACACCCGCAAGGCCCTGGGCTTCTCCATCCTGGCCGTGGTGCGCGACAACCCGACCGTGCTCAAGGCCCGCGGTGTCACCCACAAGCACCCGGACGGCGTGCTGCACCTGACCCAGTTCACGCAGGTCGCGATGGCGACCCTGGGTGTCGCCCAGATCGCGGAACTGCGTGAGGCCGGCGCCTTCGTCGAGGGCGCGTTCCTGGCCGGTCACTCGGTGGGCGAGTACAACGCCCTCGCCGCGGTGGCCGGGGTGCTGCCGCTCGAGGCGGTGCTCGAGGTGGTGTTCAGCCGTGGCTCGGCGATGCACGCCCTCGTGCCGCGCGACGAGCACGGCCGCTCGAACTACCGCATGGCCGCGATCCGTCCGTCGCAGTTCGGTGTCGCCGACGCCGATCTCGAGGCGTTCGTCGCCGGGGTCGCGGAGGAGACCGGGGAGTTCCTGCAGATCGTCAACCTGAACCTGCGCGGCTCGCAGTACGCGATCGCCGGCACGGTCGCCGGTCTCGAGGTCCTCGAGTCCGTGATCGAGCGCAAGGTCGCCGAGTTCGGTGGCAAGCGGGCGTTCATCCTGGTTCCGGGTATCGACGTGCCGTTCCACTCGACCGTCCTGCGCGGCGGCGTGGACGACTTCCGGGAGCGTCTGCTGAACCTGCTGCCGGAGCAGATCGATCCCGACATCCTCATCGGCCGCTACATCCCGAACCTGGTGCCCAAGCCGTTCGACCTGGGCTGGGAGTTCGTCCAGGAGATCGCGGACCTGGTGCCGTCCGAGCCGCTGGCCGAGGTCCTCGCGGACTTCGACACCTGGGCGGCCGATCGCTCGAAGCTGTGCCGCGTGGTGCTCGCCGAGCTGCTCGCGTGGCAGTTCGCGTCCCCGGTCCGCTGGATCGAGACGCAGGACCTGCTGTTCGCCGACGAGGCCGACGGTGGCCTGGGCGTGGAGCGGTTCGTCGAGGTCGGCCTCGGTGCCGCCCCGACGGTCGCGAACCTGGCGTCGCAGACGCTGAAGCTGCCGGGCCGCTTCGGGCAGCCGGTCGAGGTGCTCAACATCGAGCGCGAGGCCTCGGTCGTGTACTCGACGGACGTCGATCCGGCGCCGGTGGAGGACGACGAGCCGGCCTCGGCCGAGACGTCCGCTGCCGCCCCGGCCGCGGCTGCCGCTCCGGCCGCCGCACCTGCCGCTCCGGCGGGTGGACCGCGTCCGGACGACATCGCGTTCAAGGCCGCCGACGCCACGAAGGTGCTCATCGCCCTGTGGACGAAGCTGCGCCCGGATCAGGTCGGTCCCGCCGACACGATCGAGGCGCTGTGCGACGGGGTGTCCTCGCGGCGCAACCAGCTGCTCGTCGACCTCGGTTCGGAGCTGTCGCTCGGTGCCATCGACGGTGCGGCCGACGCCGACATGGGCGCGCTCGCCGCCACGGTCGATCGCCTGGCCCGCACCTACCGGCCCTTCGGCCCGGTGCTGTCGGATTCCATCAACGACCACCTGCGCAAGGTGTTCGGCCCGTCGGGCAAGCGTCCCGCGTACGTCGCCGACCGTGTCACCAAGGTGTGGGGTCTGGGCGAGGGCTGGGCGTCGCACGTGACCGCGGAGGTCGCGCTCGGCAGCCGGGACGGTTCGTCCGTCCGCGGCGGTGCGCTCGGCGGCCTGTCCGACGGCGCGCTGTCCGACGGCGGTGCCGTCGACAAGCTGATCGATGCGGCGGTGCAGTCGGTCGCCGGTCGCCGCGGCGTCGCGGTGTCGATGCCGTCCGCCGGTGGCGGTGGCGGCGCCACCGTCGACGCTGCCGCGCTCGGCGAGTTCGCCGAGGGCATCACCGGCTCGAACGGTGTGCTCGCCAAGACCGCGCGTCTGATCCTGTCCGAGCTGGGCCTGGCCGACGCGGTCTCGGACCTCGCGGACAAGGCGGACACCGAGCTGGTCGACCTGGTCTCGGCGGAGCTCGGTTCCGACTGGCCGCGGCTGGTCGCCCCGGCGTTCGACGCCCGCAAGGCCGTGCTGATCGACGACCGGTGGGCGACGGCTCGTGAGGACCTGGCCCGCGTGTGGCTCGGTGCCGAGATCGCCGCGGAGCGCTTTGCCGGTGCGGGCGCCACGGTGGCCGCGCACGCGACGTTCTGGGCGGGTAAGGCCACCGAGGCCGGCCGCGCGGAGCTCGCGCAGACCTTCGAGGCGATCGCGACGGCTGCCCGGCAGACCGGCGACGCCGAGTACGCCGGCGAGGTCGCCGTCGTCACCGGCGCCAGCAAGGGCGGGATCGCGGCCGCGGTCGCGGCGAAGCTGCTCGCCGGCGGCGCGACGGTCGTGGTCACCACCTCGAGCCTGAGCGACAGCCGCCTCGGCTTCTACAAGGAGCTGTACGCAGGCAACGCGCGGTCCGGTGCGGCCCTGTGGGTGGTCCCGGCCAACATGGCGTCCTACTCCGACGTCGACGCGTTGGTGCAGTGGCTCGGCACCGAGACCGTGGAGACCGCGGGCGGCGCCAAGAAGCTGATCAAGGAGGCCCTGACCCCGACGCTGCTGTTCCCGTTCGCCGCGCCGCGCGTGGTCGGGTCGATGGCCGACGCCGGTGCCCGCGCCGAGATGGAGATGCGGGTCCTGCTGTGGTCGGTGGAGCGGCTCATCGCGGGGCTGGCCGACATCGGCTACGACCGCGACGTCGACACCCACCTGCACGTCGTGCTGCCGGGTTCGCCGAACCGCGGCAAGTTCGGTGGCGACGGTGCGTACGGCGAGGCGAAGGCCGCGCTGGACGCGATCGTCAACCGCTGGCACGCCGAGCGCACGTGGGCCGAGCGGGTCACCCTCGCCCACGCCCTCATCGGCTGGGTCCGGGGCACGGGCCTGATGGGCGGCAACGATCCGCTGGTCGAGGCCGCCGAGGCCGCCGGGGTGCGCACCTGGTCGACCGACGAGATGGCCGTCGAGCTGCTCAAGCTCGTCACCGCCGGCTCCAAGGAGTCCGCCGCGGCCGCGCCGCTGGTGGCGGATCTGACCGGGGGCCTGTCCGAGGCCGACATCGACCTGCCGGCTCTGGCCAAGCAGGCCCAGGAGGAGGCCGAGGCGAACGCCGCGGCCGAGACCGAGTCCGACGAGGTCACCATTGCGGCGCTGCCCGCGCCGCCGCGCCTGGACGCGACGACGCCCGCGCCGGAATGGAAGGCGCTCGACGTCGATCCCGCCGATCTGGTGGTCATCGTCGGCGCCGGCGAGCTCGGACCGTACGGCTCGGCCCGCACCCGCTTCGAGATGGAGGTCGACGAGGAACTGTCGGCCGCCGGTGTGCTCGAGCTGGCCTGGGTCACGGGCCTGGTGGCGTGGGAGAACGATCCCACGCCGGGCTGGTACGACGCGGAGACCGGCGAGCTGGTGCCCGAGGCGGAGATCGCCGACCGGTACCACGACGCGGTGGTCGAGCGCTGCGGCATCCGCCGCTACGGCGACGACGGCGCGATGATCGACAATGCGGCGCCGCTGCTGACCTCGGTGTTCCTGGACAAGGACCTGTCGTTCGTGGTCGGGTCCGAGGCCGAGGCCCGCGCGTTCGTCGACGCCGACCCGGAGAACACCGTCGCAAGCTCGGTTCCGGACAGCGGTGACTGGACCGTCACCCGCAAGGCCGGCACCGAGATCCGGGTGCCCCGCAAGATGAACCTGACCCGCACGGTCGGTGGCCAGATCCCGACCGGGTTCGACGTCACCAAGTGGGGCATCCCCGCCGACATGGCCGAGTCCGTGGACCGGGTGGGCCTGTGGAACATCGTGACCACGGTCGACGCGTTCCTCTCGAGCGGTTTCACCCCGTCGGAGCTGATGCGCTGGGTGCACCCCTCGTATGTGGCGAACACCCAGGGCACCGGCATGGGCGGCATGACCTCGATGCGGTCGCTGTACATCGACACGCTGCTCGGCGAGTCCCGCGCGAACGACATCCTGCAGGAGGCCCTGCCGAACGTCATCGCCGCGCACGTCGTGCAGTCGTACGTCGGTGGCTACGGCGCGATGGTGCATCCGGTGGCGGCGTGCGCGACGGCCGCGGTCTCGGTCGAGGAGGGTGTCGACAAGATCAAGCTGGGCAAGGCGCAGCTCGTCGTCGCCGGCGGTTTCGACGACCTCGGCATCGAGGGGATCGTCGGGTTCGGTGACATGTCGGCCACCGCGAAGTCGGACGACATGACGGCCAAGGGCATCAGCGATCGCCGGTTCTCCCGGGCCAACGATCGCCGGCGCGGCGGGTTCGTCGAGTCCGCCGGTGGCGGCACGGTCCTGCTCGCCCGCGGCGACCTGGCGCTGGAGATGGGCCTGCCCGTCCTCGGTGTGGTCGCCTGGGCCGGTTCCTTCGCGGACGGCGTGCACACTTCGATCCCGGCCCCGGGCATCGGTGCCCTCGGCGCGGGTCGCGGCGGGCTCGAGTCGGGCCTGGCGCGGGAGCTGCGCAAGCTCGGCGTCACCGCCGACGACATCGCGGTGATCTCCAAGCACGACACCTCCACAGCGGCCAACGACCCGAACGAGGCGGAGCTGCACGAGCGCCTGGCGGGGTCGCTGGGCCGCAGCGACGGTGCGCCGATGTTCGTGGTGTCGCAGAAGTCGCTGACCGGTCACGCCAAGGGCGGCGCGGCGGCGTTCCAGCTGATCGGCCTGTGCCAGGTCCTCAGCCAGGGCATCGTCCCGCCGAACCGCAGCCTGGACTGCGTCGACGACAAGATGGCCGGGTTCGAGCACCTGGTGTGGCCGCGCACCCCGCTCCGCTTCGGCGAGCAGTACGCGCTCAAGGCCGGTCTGCTGACCAGCCTCGGGTTCGGCCACGTGTCGGGGCTGATCGCGGTGGTCCACCCGCAGGCGTTCGTCGAGGCGATCCCGGCGGAGCGCCGGCAGGCCTACGTCGAGCAGGCTCAGGCCCGCGCCGTCGCCGGTAAGCGCCGCCTCGCGGAGGCGATGACCGGGGGTGCGGCCCTGTACCAGCGGCCCGCCGACCGCCGCTTCGGCGGGGGCCCCGGGGC
>NZ_AJFC01000382.1:0-6699 GCF_000256505.1 Rhodococcus sp. P14
GACTCGGTGCCGGCCGACGCGGCACGCCAGCTCGAAGCGGACGTGCTGCTCTCGCCGCAGGCACGACTGGGCGACGGCGACGTGTACCGTTCGGGTCTGCCCGGCTGCAAGTAGCCGACGGCCGCACGGTCACAGAGAGCGGGTCACGGGACGGATGGGAGTTGCGGGGATCGGGTTCGACCTGGTCACGGTGTCGGAGTTCGAGGAACAGCTGGGCCGCGCAGGCACGGCGATGCTCTCGAACTTCACCCCGGGCGAGCGTCGGGACGCGAACACCCGCAGCTCCCGTCCCGGCCGGCACTTCGCCGCCCGGTGGGCTGCGAAGGAGGCGCTGATCAAGGCGTGGTCGGCGTCGCTGTTCGGCAGCCCGCCGGTGCTGCCGGAGACCGTGCACCGGCAGATCGAGGTGGTCTCCGACGCGTGGGGCCGGCCCGGGATCCGGCTGCACGGCGACGTCGCCGCGCACCTGACCGGGGTGCGGATCCACGTCTCGCTCACGCACGACGGAGACATGGCGGGGGCGTTCGTCGTGCTCGAGGAGGACCCGCAGGGGTAGCGGCCCGGGTTTCAGGCGGAGGAAGTGCGGACTTCCTCCGCCTGCCGCGTTTCGGGGTCGTCGGCCCGGCGGGACTCCTCCGCCCGGGAGGCCTCCTCACGGCGCTTGCGTCGCTTGGCGCTCGTCCGCGACTCCTTCTCGGCCACCATCAGGTATGCGCCCATCAGCCGCTTGAGTTCGACGACCGCGTCGGCGTGGCTCTGGTCGTCCTGCACGGAGAAGTTCAGCATCGAGTACACGACGTGCACGAGCACCTCGGCCATCAGAGTGCGGCGCTCGCGGGGGGTGTCGGGCATCAGCGGAGCCAGCATCCGCGCGATCTGCTCGGCGAACTCCTTCTCGTGGATCGCGCCGGTCGCCCGCGTCGACGGGGTGGACTGCATCGCCAGCCACACCTCCCGCCGCGACGGGTCCGACATCCACAGCCCGGCGAGATGGTCGACGAAGGAGTTGAGGAACCGCAGCCAGTCCACGGACGGGACGACGCCGTCGAACTTGGCGAGTTCGTCCTGCACGCCCACCAGGTCCTGCCGGTTCAGTTCACAGACGATGACGTACTTGTTGGCGAAGAACTGGTAGAGGGTGCCGATGGGGACGTCGGCCCGGGCGGCCACCTCTTCGCAGGTGAACGACTCGAAGCCGACCTCGGTGAGCAGTTCGCGGGACGCGGCGAGCAGCGCGTCGAACTTGCGCCGGCTGCGCTCCTGCGTCGGGCGGCGGCGCGGCACGAGCTCCTGGGGGGCCGCCTGGACCTCCAGCGCCGGGTCGATTCGGCGTGGGGTACGGCCGCGCTTCGTTGCAGACTCCACGCGCCCAGGCTAGCCGGAGGTTGTCCGAATTCCGAACTTCTAGCTGTGAGGGCGAGTCCCAGCTAACACCGCGGAGCCGCCGTCGGCTCACTTGACGAGGGTGAACTGCATGACGTCGATGTGTCCCGTCCGGAAGTGCTCGGCGGAACCGTTCAGGTACTTCATGAACCGCTCGTACATCTCCTCCGACGACAGGGCGACCGCCTCGTCGCGGCGGGCCGACAGGGCCGCGGCCCAGTGTTCGAGGGTGCGGACGTAGTGCGGAGCCAGGGCCTGGATGCGGTCGACCCGGAACCCCGACCGCTCCGCGCCGTCGACCACCGTCTCCGGCTGCGGCAACTGCCCGCCGGGGAAGATCTCCCGTTTGATGAAGATGTGGAACAGCGCGTTCTCGCGGGTCACCGGGATTCCCCGCTCGCGCAGGGTGGTGAGCCGGTGCCCCACGATGGTGTGCAGCAGCATCCGGCCGTCGGGCGGCAGCATGTCGTGGCACTTGGTGAAGAACTGGTCGTAGCGTTCGCTCCGGAAGTGCTCGAACGCGCCGATGCTCACGATGCGGTCCACCCGCCCGTCGAACTCCTCCCAGCCCTGCAGACGCACGTCCACGGTGCGGGGGCCGGGCAGTCGCGCGGCGAGATCGCGGACGTGCTCGTACTGGTTTCGGCTGAGGGTGAGCCCGATGGTGTCCACGTCGTAGTGCGTGGCCGCACGCAGCATCGTCGAGCCCCAGCCGCATCCGACGTCGAGCAGTGTCATGCCCGGGTGCAGGTCGCACTTGCCGAGCGACAGGTCGACCTTGGCGGCCTGGGCCTGCTCGAGCGTCATGTCGTCCCGCTCGAAGTACGCGCAGCTGTAGGTCATGGACGGGTCGAGGAACAGGGTGAAGAACTCGTCCGAGAGGTCGTAGTGGGACTGGACCTGCCGGTAGAAGGGCGTGAGTGCGGTCTGCGGACTGGGTGGCATCGCAGTGCCTTCCGTTCGAGGGTCGGCCGGCCCCCCGCCTCCCGTGGACCGTTCCGCCCGTTGGCGACCCGACATCGCGAAATGTACGCCGGATATCGGCGCGCCGGGCATGCTTCGATCGGGACGGGCTGTACCCGTACCGAAAACGAGACACAACGATCGGGAGGTGCCGTGGACGTCGCGGAGATGTGCGAGCGGGTGCGCCGGCTCCTGCCGGCAGCGCGCGCGGACCTCGCGGAACTCGTGGCCTTCCGGTCGGTGGCGGATCCGCGTCTGTTCCCGCCCGAACAGTGTGTCGCGGCCGCGGAATGGGTGCGCGACGCGTTCACCGCCGTGGGCATCGAGGGCACGGGGCTGATCGAGACCTCCGACGGCTCCCTCGCGGTGTTCGGGCACACCCCCGCACCGCCGGGGGCGCCGACCGTGCTGCTCTACAGCCACTACGACGTGCAGCCCCCGGGCGACGAGTCGCTGTGGCACAGCCCGCCGTTCGAGCTCACCGAACGCGACGGCCGGTGGTACGGCCGCGGTGCCGCGGACTGCAAGGGCAACCTGGTGATGCATCTGCTCGCGCTGCGGGCGCTGCGTGAACTCGGGCCGCTGCCGGTCGGGGTCCGGATCGTCGGCGACGGCTCGGAGGAGACCGGCGGCGGTGGTCTCGAGGACCTCGCCCGGGCGCGTCCCGAGCTGTTCGCCGCCGACCTGGTGCTCGTCGCGGACTGCGGCAACGCGGAGGCGGGACGGCCGACCCTCACGACGTCGCTGCGCGGCCTGGCGAACGTCGTCGTGCACGTCGACGCCCTGGCCGGGGAGATCCACTCGGGGCAGTTCGGCGGCGCGGCCCCCGATGCTCTCGCTGCGCTGGTGCGCCTGCTGTCGAGCCTGCGCGACGAGGCCGGCGACACCGTGATCGACGGCCTCGACAGCCACGGCACGTGGGAGGGCGAACCCTATCCGGACACCACGTTCCGCGCGGATGCCGGTGTGCTCGAGGGAGTCTCGTTGCTGTCGTCCGGGACGGTCGCCGACGCCGTGTGGGCGCGGCCCGCGGTGACGATCCTCGGGATCGACGCGCCACCCGTCGTCGGCTCGGCGGCCGCGGTCGTGCCGCGCGCGTCCGCGCGGCTGAACCTGCGGGTCCCACCGGGGACGGACCCGCTCGCCGCGCAGGATGCCCTCGTCGCGCACCTGCATGCGCACGCGCCCTGGAACGTGCGGGTGCGGGTCGACCGGGAGGGTGTGAGCGAACCGTTCCGGGCGGCGACCGGCGGGCCGGGATACGCCGCGCTGCAACGGGCGCTCGGCGCCGTCTACGGACGCGAGGTCGGCACGGTCGGGCAGGGCGGCTCGATCCCGCTGTGCACCGTGCTGCAGCAGGTGCTGCCGGACGCGGAGATCGCGCTGCTCGGCGTGGAGGAGCCCGGCGCCCGCATCCACGCGCCCGACGAGAGCGTCGACCCGTCCGAACTCGAGCACATGGCCGTCGCGGAGGCGCTGGTCCTCGCCTCACTCGGCCGGTGAACCGGAGGTCAGACCGACAGGTCGCGGCGCAGTTTCGCGACGTGCCCCGTGGCGCGGACGTTGTACTGCGCGACCTCGATCCGGCCGTCCTCGTCGACGACGAACGTCGAACGGATCACGCCCGTGACGGTCTTGCCGTACATCTTCTTCTCACCGAACGCACCCCATGCCGTCAGCGTGGTCCTGTCCGGATCCGACAGCAGCGGGAACGTCAGCTGCTCGGCGTCCCGGAACTTCGCGAGCTTGGCCGGCTTGTCGGGGGAGATGCCCACGACGGCGAGCCCGGCGCCGTTCAGGTCGGCGAGGCTGTCGCGGAAATCGCAGGCTTGCTTGGTGCACCCGGGAGTGCTTGCCGCGGGGTAGAAGTACACGATCACCTTGCGTCCGCGGTAGTCCGACAGGGATACCTCGTTGCCGTCCGCGTCGGGGAGGGTGAATTCGGGAGCCGTGTCGCCGGGAGCGAGCCTGCTGCTGTTTTCCGTCACCTCCGAGAGGGTAACGGACCTGTGCGTCCACTACCGTGGTCGCAGCACAGTGCAGCGACCAACTGGAGGATCACGTGGGTAGGGACACCGAGGCCATCGAACGGGACATCGAGAACGCCCGCAACCAGCTTGCGAGCACCCTCGACGAATTGAGTGTGCGCGCCAGCCCGAAGAACGTGATGGCGCACACCAAGCAGACCGTGATGGAGAAGGTGAACCAGCCCAACGTCAAGTACGCGCTCGTCGCGGTGGGCGCCGTCGTCGGTGCGCTGGTGCTGCGCAAGCTGTTGCGCTGAATTCTGTCGCGCTGAATTCTGTCGCGCCGAGTTCTGTCGCGCCGAGTTCTGTCGCGCCGAGTTCCGGCCCCGAAGGGCACCGTCGTCCGGCGTACCGGACCGCGGTGCCCTTCGTCGTCTCCGGGCGGCGTCGGCGCGCGGGCCGATCGGTGACCTTGGACCGTTCCGAGTTCGATCATGGCGTGATTGACTGAGAGTGAGCCACACCGCGCCATCTCGGAGGGGGCTGACGGCCATGCCGAACGCACAGCGGATTGCACGACTTCTTCTCGTCTCGATCCTGACCGCCGTGGCCCTGCTCGGCTCCGGGGCTGCGGCCACTGCTGGGACGCTCGGCGGTGCTTCGCCGACACGGCTGCCCACGTCGGCGCTCGAGCCGGCGAACGGCGCGGTGGTGGGGGTGGGGCACCCGGTGACCATCCGGTTCGGCGCCCCCGTCGCCGACCGCGCCGTCGCCGAGCGTGCCGTCGAGATCACCACGTCGAAGCCGGTGAGCGGCCACTTCGCGTGGCTCGACGACCGCCGGGTGCAGTGGGTTCCCGACGACCTCTGGCCGGGGCACACCACCGTGACCGTCGCCGTCGCCGGAGCGCGCACCCAGTTCCAGGTGGGCGACGAGTTCGTCGCCGTCGCGAACCGCTCGACGCACCAGTTCACGGTCCTCCTCAACGGCGAGGTGGTACGGACGATGCCGGCGTCGATGGGCAAGCCCGGCTACGAGACCCCGGTCGGCACGTTCTCGGTGCTCGAGAAGTTCCGCGACCTCGTCATGGACTCGTCCACCTACGGCGTCCCGATCGACTCCCCGGAGGGCTACCGCATCGACACCGAGTACGCCGTGCGGCTCACGTGGGGCGGCATCTTCGTGCATGCCGCGCCGTGGTCGGTGGACTCGCAGGGGTATGCGAACGTCAGCCACGGGTGCATCAACCTGAGCACCGAGAACGCGCAGTGGTACTTCGACCGGGTGAAGATCGGCGATCCCGTGATCGTGGAGGGCTGACCGGCGGGCTTCGCCCGCCGGCGCACCGGACCCGGGACGGCTACTTGATCACTGCGCCCGCGTCGATCGGCAGCTGCACCCCGGTGACGTAGCGGCCCGCGTCGCTGACCAGGAACAGGATCGCGTTGCTGATGTCGACCGGTTCGACCCATTCGATCGGCAGGGCGTTCATGGTCTTGAACGACTCGCCCGCTTCCTCCCGGGTGATCTCCGACGGCTTCTTGTCCGGGTTGAAGACCGCGTAGGTCTGCTCGTTGTGGATCATGTCGGTGTCCACCGACGTGGGATGCACCGAGTTGACCCGGATCATGTGCGGGGCGAGCTCGTTGGCGAGGGTCTTCGTCAATCCCACCACGCCGTGCTTGGCCGCGACGTAGTGCGCCAGGTTCGCCAGTCCCTTGATGCCGGCGGTGGAACTGGTGAGCACGATCGCTCCGCCACCGTCGTTGGCCTTCAGGTGCGGCACGGCCGCCCGCACCGTCTTGAACACCCCCGTGAGATTGATGTCGATCATGTCGTCCCACATCTCGTCCGTCAGGTCCTCGACGGGCGCGAAGCTGGCGATGCCGGCGTTCGCGAGGACGATGTCGAGCCGGCCGAGCTGGGCCACGCCGTCGTCGACCGCCGACTTCAGGGCGGCACTGTCGCGGACGTCGGCCTGGCCGGCGACGATCCGCCGGTCCAGCGCCTCGACCTGCCGAACCGTCTCGGCCAGGTCGTCCGGCGTGGCGAGGGGATAGCCCACGGAGTCGACCTGCGCGCAGAGATCGACCGCGATGATATCGGCGCCCTCCTCCGCCAGCCGGACCGCGTGACTGCGGCCCTGCCCGCGTGCAGCACCGGTGATGAATGCGACCTTGCCCTCGAGCTGACCCATGGTGGTACTCCTCCGGCATTCGGTGTGATGTTCGTCCCACAGTAGGTGGGTTCGACGGGCATCGGACCGAAATCGCAAGGCGGCTCGGCACACTCAGTCGTCGCGGCATGCCGGTGCGAGCCGGACACGCACGCCTCGTCGTCATCTGATGTGCGGCGCGGATACTGCCTCGTTCACGAGGGAGAGGAA
>NZ_AJFC01000383.1:0-33458 GCF_000256505.1 Rhodococcus sp. P14
CTGTGATTATGCCGAACAATCCACCGATGCCGAGGCCTCCACCAGCAACGATGCAGACCGTGTCGGCATAACCTCGACATCGTCATAACCCTTCTTAGGCCGAGTTCGGCCTAAGAAGGGATATGTCACCAATCTTCCCGTATCGCTGATGGATCCGGTCGAGGTGATCGGCAAGTACCACGAGCTGTGGCATGTCGAGCAGTCGTTCCGGATGTCCAAGACGGACCTGCGGGCACGGCCGATCTTTCACCGCACCCGCGACGCGATCGAGGCACACCTGACCGTGGTGTTCGCGGCGTTGGCCGTCTGGCGGGTGGTGCAGGAACGTAGTGCGCTCGCGATCGGCAAGGTCGTCAAGCTGTTGCGGCCGCTGCGATCGGCGACGATCGCGATCAACGGAACCCGGCACACCTTCCCACCCGAGGTCGGCGCCGACATGCAGGCTCTGCTCGACCTTTAAGGTCCTGAACTCACGCACTAACGAAATGAGCCAACTCGGGTGGCTCTTCCGGAAATGGAGTGCAGGAAAGGGTGTGAAGATCCGAGGTTGACCCTGGTGTCGTTGCCGTAAGAAGGGCCCCGGGCGGTCGAAGATGAAGGTTCCTACGCCACACATCGCGACCACACCGGGAGCCCAGTGTCCGAGCCTACTTCCCTGCCCGCCTCGATCGTCGCCGACACGATCATGCGCACCATCAAACTCGGTGTCACCATCACCGACGCCGCCCTCGACAACCAGGTCACCGTCGTGTTCTGCGATCTACTGGTCGACGGACCCGACCGATGCCCGAGTTGCAGCAAGGCAGGGACGTACCGGGACACGATCGTGCGCACGGTGACCGATCTGCCGGTGGCCGGCCACCCGCTGCAGCTACGGGTGCCCCGCTACCGGTGCGAGAACGCCTCGTGTGAGCGGGAGGTGTTCCGACACAACACCGATCGACTCGCTCGCGCCGGAGCGTCGACGACCCGCAGGTGTGCCCGCCATGTGTTGCGGCGGTTGATGGTCGACCGCACCTCTGTCGCTGCGATCGCCCGAGAGCTCGGTCTGTCGTGGGACACGGTCAATGCGATCGCGACCTGGGCCACCACGACGTTGATCACCACCGACACCTCCCGGCTCGAGTCGGTGCGGGTGATCGGGGTCGACGAGCACCGCTGGGCGCACACCCGTGGTGCAGCCGGCGACGGCTATGTCACCGTGATCGTGGACCTGACGCCGGTGTTCGACGGCACCGGACCGGCCCGCCTGCTCGATCTGGTGGCAGGCCGGTCCTCGGCGGTCCTCACGACCTGGCTCGACCGGCAGAGCGCCGCGTTCCGGGACCGCATCGAGGTGGTCGCCATGGACGGGTTCGGCGGCTACAAACACGCCGCGACCAGCACCGTTCCCGATGCGGTGACGGTGATGGATCCGTTCCACGTCGTCGCTCTCGCCGGCACCAAGCTGGATCTGTGTCGTCAGCGCATCCAGCAGCACACTCGTGGGCACCGAGGCCGTGCGGGCGATCCGCTCTACGGCGTCCGCCGCGCCGCCCGCACCCGGCAGGAGTTGCTCACAGGCCGGCAACGCCACCGCCTCGAGGCGGTCTTCGCCGACGATCGGCATCTACCGTTCGCAGTGACGTGGCGGGTCTACCAGGACGTCATCGACGCCTACGCCGACCACGACCGTCGCCGTGGCAAGACGAAACTGACCCGGGTCATCGATACCATCCGCACCGGCGTCCCCGAGGGCCTCGACGAACTCGCCCAGCTCGGGCGCACCCTGCACCGGAGACATGCCGATGTGCTGGCCTACTTCGAGTACCGGGCCTCGAACGGGCCCACCGAGGCGATCAACGGCGAGAAATAAGTTCTCGAAACACGTTCTGCAAAGTACGCGAACCTAAACGAGGTTCCAAGTCGATCCGCCACACCGCATTGACCCACACTTGCTCCCGACTCATTGACACCCCACCCTCCGGCTCTGATTTTTCGTAATTTTCCGGTAATTCAGTGCCTACAGCAATTAGCCGATCTCCCGCATCAACTAAACCACCCATTGTTTGCCATTCTAAAACCCCAGCCAATAAAAAACTGCTGGAACGGCGCCACCGCCGCCCATCGTCAGAAATCCAAATGGCTGCATCCATTGCTTTTTCATCGGCAGCATCATCTTCCCCAACCGCGATCCACATTCCATGGCTGTACTCGATATCGTTGACGGTTTGACTTCCCTCTATCCCGGCCATCCCGTCGACTCTGGTCCAACTGGCCCCGTCAGCAGAGGCCCAGATCGCGCCATCACGCCGGTAATAGTTTTGATCCTCACTTAGCTCCCCGCTGAAGTTCGGATCTGTCGACCGGTCGAACCCGGTTACAAACCAAGATCCGTTTTGGTATGTCACCGACTTCAGCTGGACGATCCCACTGGGACCGAAAGATTGGGCGCTCCAACCTCCATCCCCCTGACGTCGCCAGACGGTCGCATTCTGCTGATCGGACCCAACCGCTATCTCCACAGATCCATGACGGCTGTAACCCTGGAAAGATCGTGCGTCCGGAAAACTCCCCTCTGCACGTCGGGCCTGGACGCTGCCCGATGACAATTCCCAAACTGCTGCGCGGGTCTCACCATCAGGGGCAGTGTCGAATCCAAATATTAGAAACCCCTCCGGCGTGGCATAAACACTGTTTATCCGGCGGTGCGCTACCCTCCCTCCAGGAATAGCTACTCCCCCAAATAGTTCGTGGTCGTGCGCCAGTCGATCCCACGTCCAACCGTCTTCTGATGTCCAAAGTGCAGCATCCAAATAGTCATCGCCCGCACCTTTCGGCCGATAGGTACCACCCGCGACAAACATTTTTCCGTCGTATGCAACATCGGACATGACTACGCGGCCATCCTCATCGAGCAGAGTGATGTTCCGATAGACCTGAACATCGATAGAATAAGCGCGAAACACGGTAACAATCAAGATTGTTAACACTGCACTCAGGATAATGAAAGCAATACCGGAAGGAAGCGGGACATCAGTCGGTGAGCCAGCGTCGACAACTCTTCGACCGTGTAGGACTTTCAGAATTCGAGGAAGGATTGCCCCAACTAAAATCCCGGCGAGAGCGCCGCCCAAGAACGCCCCCATAGTCTGTCCGAAAAAAATCCATGTTAATGCAGTACTTAGCGAGAAGGCCAAACTTAGACTTAAGACTCTAACTAGAGTGTGTGTCACTATTGCCCCTAGGCTTGTACGAACTCTGCCGGCCTGCGCGGGTAATAATACAGACTCAGAACACCCGATACTCCGCTTAAAGGCCTCGCTCCGTGCCTCGGCAGGGAATTCCTGATCGGCAGTACTGGATCGCCTAGCACCTCCGAATATGCCGGTGCGTCAGATATAGCGGGCGTCAGCCCGCTCACCGATGACACTGCGCAAGGTAAGTTCTCGCCCATGACCTCCCTCGCCGCGCGGGCACGGCGGCGATCGGCGCTCTTCGCCCCCCGCCGCCCCCGCCGTAGCGGGCTATGATCTCGTCGCGGTTCTGGGTGAAGTTCCGACCATCGAGAACGGTCGCGAAAAACTCAACGTCACAGTCGATTCCAGCGCACTACACGCACTTCGGCTTGGTCCGGGGACTGCCGTTCATGTGGCACGACTTCGGCTGGGGATGGGTGCGCCGAATCTGGCGGCCCAGCTGGTGAGCAGGCTCAGCGAGTCGGCGGTGGGTGTGCCAGCGGCGGTATAGGTGTTGAGCTGCAGGCCTGGCTCAGAGGGCAGTCCGAGGGCTTCACGCTCGATCTCGTCGTAGTCGACGAAAAGATCTTCGGCGGCGGGGTCGGGGTAGACAGACCGGGTGGAGCCGTACCTCTACCCGGACGGAACCACGTACTGGCCGATATGTGGGCCATATGTCAGGTAGTCCGAGCGGGGCCACGGCCCGTTCTCTCTGGCGAACTCATGCCTGCGTGCGGGCCTCAATGGCATGTACGGAAGCCACCGCGTGCTGTCCTAGTTCGGCATCGAGAACATAGTGGCTACGCAACAGATCTGCAGTCTGTTCCGTGCCCACTTCACCGAGAGTACGCACCAGGTATCCGCCCAGATTCCGCCCCACATGGTGAGGGGATGCGGCGAGCTCGTCGCGACGAGCGAGCGCCCATTCGAGCAGCTGCCGCACTTGGTCGGGGTAGGCGGCCAGGAGTGTCTGGTGCGGAGCGAACCGATCCCGGTTGTAGTTGATCAGGGTGGCGCGATAGATGTCGTGGAGGATAACTGTGGAGTAGGCGGGCACTTCGGTGATCAGTTGCTGCCAGATCGCCTCGACGCGGACCGCGCCGGTGCCCCTGCCGAAAAGGGACAGCAGCAGCTCGTCGACGAGTCGCCAGGCGATCGCGAACGGTTCACCGGAAGCCACCGCCGGCGGCATCACCGACGAGACCTTTGCCCACCCACGCAGGGCGTACAGATGGGCGGCAACAACCTCCTGGCGGATCATGGTGTCGTCGGGAACCGTGCCGGCGCCCTGGGCGAGAGCACGGCCGACGATACCTTCGCTGCTGCGGGCCCCATCGGCTAGCTGCTTCATCGCGTACGGGGTGGAGAAGCTGTGATCGGGTGCAAGTATCGACATCGCGAACAGTGTGAGCCGCTGGCGTTCAGATAAGGAATCGACAGCTTCTGAGTAGGGACCCAGCACGCGTTCGTCCTCGAACATGCCCGACACGATCCCCCGCGCGAGACGGTGATGGTCCGGGTTGTTCTCGTTGCTGGTCACTTCTGCGATCGACTCCCGGATGTCCTGCAGGGAGGTGATGGGGGTGATCTGGTCGTAGCTGGCGAGTGCCTCGATGAGCAGTGAACTGGTCCCCCAATCGTTCGGGACTGGTTTGTAGGCCTGAAGCACGTCGACCATACGTTGACGCGCAGGAGATTCCAGGATGTGGCAGCCGAACTGTGCGGCCTGAAGCAATTCGAGCCTCAGATGGTAGCCACCCGCGGACAGGCCGGTCTCGACCAGGTCGGGCAGATTGTCCGCGTCATCGGGGTGGCGGACGGGGTGGCTGAGTAGCGCGGCGAGGTACAGCCGGCCGTAGCAGCGCGGGTTCGGCCGCCACATGGGGGTGGCGATGGGAATGGGGGCGCTCTCGCGGTCGACGATCCGTGAAAGTGCGGTAGCACGCGCAACAATGCTGGCCGCCATTGTGTCGCCTCGACCGAACGAGCCGAACGTGCAGCCCACCACGGTGCTGATCGGAGCCGGGTTACCGTCTTCCCGCAGCTGGGTCATCGCGGCCCGCATGGCGAGGTCGGTGCTGTCCATTAGGACGCCCACTTCATGGAGGAACAGCCCGTGGTGCAGGCAGTGGCCAGCAGCCGACAGCAACGCGCGTTCGGTCGGTGTCCAGCACCACTCGGTGCGCCAGATCCCATCGAATAGCGAAGCCTGCTCCAGGTCGTCGACGGACAAGGTGGCTTTGGGGGCGGTGGCGACGGCCCGGGTGAGCAATTCGGTGATGTCGGCCAACGCCTGCTTGGCGGTTCCCTCTCCAAACTTCCCCCGAGCCGCCTCCGCGATGAGTCGGGCGTCACCGATGTGGCGGATCGCTTCATAGCGCCGTACCGGATCGCTTTCGAGCAGCAGCGCGTAGTCGCGTAAATCTTGATGTGCCGGTGCGGTCAGCAACTGCGCCAATGTGGTGCCGTCGGCTGCGAAGAGCACGAGGTGTTCAGCGGCCAGAAAGCGCCCCAGCCGTTCGTGGGCGAACCGCAGCCGTCCCTGGCGGATCGACAGCAGTGGGGAAGCCAGGGTGTCGTCGATCGCCGACGGTGTCGCCGCCAAGGGCGCGCATCGACGCAGTGCAAGCATTGCCTCAGGGACGGGCAGTGCCGTGCGCACCCCGGAGTCCATGGCGTGCGCCAGACAACGCAGTCCGGCCCGGACGGTCTCGGTCTGGGTGCGCCAGCGCACGTAAGCGTCGAGGACGTCGGTGGCCGTCGCGTCGGCGAGCAGTTCCGTGCTGACCTGTGCCGCCAAAGTGATGTCGTAACGGGTACGGAATTCGTCGGATTCCGCAACACCATCGGAGGTTCCATAGGCGGTGGCCAACCTTGCGCGCTCCTCGCCCGTCGGGGCGACCAGCTCCACCCGGTCAGCAGCACCGAGCTGCTCGGTGTCCCGGTCGTGGGCAGCAGTCACCAACACCGACGCGGGGTACTGGCGCTGCAGCGCGTGAATCTGCCTGAGCAACTCCTCGCGGTGCGCGCACTTCTCGAAGGCATCGATGATGACCGTCACGCCTGCTCCGCTTTCTGCTGCTTTCGCTAAAAGCGCGTCGGCCTTCTCTGTACTGAAGGGGCCGATCGCGCGAGCCAGCGAGCGGCCGAGCCGGTCCTTTTCGTAGTCGTCGGCAGGCACCCAGACGACCATCTGACCGCTGTTTGTCAGCGCAAGCGCGGTGTGCTTGGCCAGGTGGGTCTTGCCGTTGCCGGACTCACCCCACAACAGCACCCGCTGGTGTTGCTGAGCAAGCTGGTCCGCCAAGGCAGTGGCCTCGGCAGTGCCCGGCCGGCCCGCAATCAGTGCGGTGGCCGGAATCAATTGAGGTAGCCCTGCGGCGGTGAATTCCCGGAAGCATCGACGGTAATCCTCTACCGCAGCGGCGTCGGCGCGTCGGCGCAGCTCCGCCGGCGCGTCGTCGCCTTCGGCGTACAGGCCGAGGTATCGGGTGAGTTCGTCCCAGTGCTGGCTGTTCCAGTTGGGTAGTCCCGGGCCTGGCTGAGTGAGGCGGTCGACGAGTGCGTCGAGCCCGACGACACTGACGTTGCTGAACTTCTGCAGCGTCGAGCCCGGCGGAATCGTCGGATCCACGCACACCACGGTGTCGATGTGCTTGAAGAACCGGTTGTGTTGCGGGCCGGGGACGTGGCCCTTCTTGGCGAGCACGGCCATGGCGTCGGACAGTCCGAAGGTCTGCTCCCGCGCCTGGGTGTAGAAGTTGCGGTCCATCAGCCGCTGCGTACCGTCGGGCCGCTGTTGGCTCCAGAACCCGTTGGTGGTGCCGATGAGCGGCAGTGTTGGGTCCAAAGACTTCAACTCGATGTTCATACACCGCTGTGCGGTCACGATGACCAAATCGACCTGTCGTGCGCCGTTGGAGACGGTGAAGTTGACCAGCAATCTGGCCGAGAGATGGCGGCGCAATAGTTCATTGCGCCGCACATTTATAGCCCGACGCTCATGAGCGTGCGCGGGCTGCTCGCCGTAGAAGACGGTGACTTCAGCGTGTTCTTGGTTCATCTACTGCCACCGTGCGGTGGCGCTGCGCTCAAACTACCAGACCGGTACCACATCCGGCAGAACCGCTTGACCGCGTTTCGGAATGATAAGCGCGCCGTGTTCATGAAGAAGGCCGTTTTGAGGCCAGCCGGATCGTGCCAAATCACGCACCGAGCATAGAGGAGATGCACGATACCACCGGCTAAGTAGTCACTCTCTGGCGACGAAACGCAGCACGGCGCCTGTAGTGGTTCCGCATCGCGTTCCCTCGGAGTTGCTGCACGTGACAGTGACTACCGAGCTGCGTCTGCAATGCTCTCGCGGTCTGTAAACCCACCACAAGGTTGCGATCGCACTGATGCGCTCTCTGGCACCTCATTCGGCTGTCGAATGCGCCGCTCACGACAGCGAGCTTGGTTGAGGGACTCCTTGAGCACCTTGTCGGCCCGTGCCCGTAGGGTCGTCAGCCATGGTGGCGCTGCTTGCATCTGACACAACTGACCTCGTTGTAGCGTGGGGCTCAGCGGTGAGTGCCGGTGCGACCACGATCGCCGCCGTGGCGGCAGTGGCCGCCGCAGTTGTCGCAATTCGCACCCTTCGAGCATCCAAGAGGGACAGTCGGGACCGTTCGCGACCGATGGTCGGTGCATTTCTTGAGAAGGAGCCGCACCCCAACAGCAGAACTGCGGACCTTGTCGTTCGCAACTACGGGGCCAGTGTGGCCTACAACGTCGAGGTGACATTCGATCCCGTAATCGCGAATACAGGGACGCGTAGCGGCGAGAGCAGCTTCGTCCCACTGCTGCTCAGCCGCTACGAGCATCCGATTCCCAACCTGATGCCAGGTGTCGAACTCCGCAATCTGTGGTTCGTCGGAACGACCACAGACTCCGACGGCATCCTACTCAATGACGAGCCGATCCCGGATGTAGTAACTGCCACCATCCGGTACTCCGACCGACCAGACTTCTGGCATAAGGACACCAACCGGTATACCGAGTCCTTCCGGCTAGATATGGCGATCGTGCGTTACAGCGTGAGCACGACACACACCGACGATCACCTTGGGCTGCACAAGCGGTCAACAAGAGCGATGGAACAGATGGTGCCCGCGATCAAGACGCTGGCAACGAAAGTGTCACGCATCGAGGGGTACGCGAAGCCCACAGCTGTTCGGGTGGAGGAGGAAGCCGATCGAGCTGAAGCGATGCGTGCACATGATAACCTGGCTCGGCAACTCCTACCGCGTCGCTCGACGGAGTCCCTCGACGCCTCAGAGTAGACCGCTTCCAGCGTTCCGCTTCCCTCTATTGCGACAGTCTGCGCTGCCTCATGATCGCGAGCTGAAACGGCAGGTCGGGTCGTCTCAGAAGTTGATGCCAGAACTTACGTGTCGAAACAGCGGGACGGATATGACTTTCGGCACGCTGCGTGCGGAGCGGAGTATGTGCAGGCATCGACGACCCAGCCGGACCTCGATCGGCAGATCGACGCACTTACCACGGCGGGATTCGACCCGAAATGCATCTACGTCGGGTCGAGTACGGTGAGCAATTCCTCGAGCAGGGCGTCGGCGCGGGCTTCGATGTCGTCGAAGACGTCGCCGAGACCGTCCAGGCTGTCGCGGGCGTGATGACGGGCAGCCACACCGCGTTCGTAGTAGTGCGGATCCAGGTCAATTTCCGACTCGATCCGCACGGTCGGACCCTCGTTCCGGCCGCTCTGTTTACGCAGCGGCAGCGGCGCACGGGCCCGCACCCGGCCGGACAAATGCTCCTGAACGATCGAGGCGACGGATTGCGCCGTCATCGGTTGCGGCATCAGCGGCAGGTGGCCCCAGCGGTCGATCGGGGACAGTAGGGGTTGGCGGGCTTGGCGGTCGGTGAGCGCGACCGGCTCGACCTCGACCGGGTCGGTCAGGTGCTGGGCAAGCAGGTCGGTGTTCGGATACGCGTCCAGGAACGCTTGGACTTCGGCCCACCTGTGATACACCCCCACCGCCGCGCTCTCGCCGGCGGCGGGCTCCGGCGGCAGGCGGAACCGTTCGCCGTTGGTGGTGGCGACGAGGGTGCCGGCATCGAGGTGGATGTCGCCGCGGCGCAGCCGGGCGAGCCGGGCGAACGGCATCCCGGTCGCGGCCAGGGTCAGCAGGAGGGCGTCGCGGCGGCCGAACAGCCCGTTCGGCCAGCCGATGGTGGGCAGCCCCGCTGCTTTCCGGTGCAGCAGTTCGGCGAGCCCATCCAGCCGGGCGGCGCGGGCGGTATCCAGGCGGCGGCGGACGGTCTCGCTGCGGCCCGGCTCCGGGTGGCCGTGGCGGGTGTGGACGGTGTTGATCGCCGACACGCGCCGACGCTGCGTCGCCGGCGCGGCCGGATGCTCCCGAAGAAACAGTGCGAGCGCCTCCGGACTCGCGGGTAGCGCGGGATGGTCGGTGGCGGTGCACCAGTCGGCGAACAGGGCCCAGTCGTGCCGGTACCGCGCCGGGATCCGCAGGCCCGCTGCCATTCCCGCAGAATCACCGAGTCGCTCGGTCGAGGCGCTCACACTACAAACCCAGATTGGTGACTGCGTTGCCCAGGAGGGGTGCGTGTTCGCGGGCGTAGACCTCGAGCATGGCGGGAGTGGTGTGTCCGGTCTGGCGCATGATCGCGTGCGCGCTGGCGCCGTTGCGGAAGGCCTGAGTGACGAACCCGGCGCGCAGCGAATGCCCGCCGAGCTGTTGGACGAGGTCGGGGTCGTACCCCGCCAACTCGGCGCGGCGGCGGATCGCGTGGTGCACCGCCGCCCCCGACAGGGCGGTGTCGGAGAGGTTGCCGTTCTTGCGGATCGCGCGCAGCAACGGCGCCCCGGGCGTGGTGCGGGGCCGGGTGCCCCGGCACACGTGCGCCGCGAACGGCTCGGCGCCCCGCAGCAACCGGATCACGCCGGGGCGCCCGGCGGTGTCGAACGCGGCGACGATCTGCGCCCACCGCAGCCACGCACACGGCGGACAACTCGTATGCGAGGCGGTGAAGGGCAGGGCGCGGACGGTGCCGCGACCCTCCTGATCGGTCTTCGAGCGACGAAGCTTGATGTGCAGGCCGTCGAGCCGGTGCAGCGCGACGTCGCTGCAGGTGAGGGCGACGAGTTCGCTGCGGCGGAAAGCCCCGGCGAAGCCGAGCAGCAGGAGCGCGGCGTCGCGGCGTTCGACCACCTCGTCCGCCCAGCCCTGGCAGTCGGCGCGGGCCTTGTCGACGATCGCCAGGACATCGGCGGTGAGCAGCGGAGCCCGCGGGCTGCGGGGGCGCTCGCCGGTGGTGGCGTAGTCGCGGCGGATCCCGGACATCGTCGCTTTGACCAGGTCGTCGCCGGTCGGGCTGGGGTGCCCGGCGGTGCGGTGGTGGTGGGCGATCGCGGCGAGGCGGTGCGCCAGGGTGGCCGGGGCGTAGGCCCGCTCCCCCGCCTCGGTGACGGTGTCGGCGCACGCGACCAGGTACGCGGCGACGGTGACCGGATGCGCCGGCACCGCGACATGCCCTTCCCGCTGGCACCAGGTGGTGAAGGCCCGCCACGCCGAGGCGTAGGTGCGGCGGGTCCCGGCCGCCCGCGCCGACGCCACCGACTCCGCGATCCGCGCCGCCGTATCGGGCGCCAGATCCGGCACCGCGGGCACGGACGGGATCCCGGGCACCACGAGCTGCCCCTTCCCCAGTGTTTCCGTCTCGATATCCACGGGTGGGGACGCTACCGGACGGCGCCGACACCGTCCCGGCGCCCGAAAACACGCTCAGCTGGGCGTTCGCGGGGATCGCTGCGTAAATGGGAATTTACGTTGCCGACACCGCACAAACCGGGAGTGACAAACCCCCAGGTGACCGTTTTGCCGTATTTATCCGGATCTTCTGGTTCTCTGTCCTGTGCCATCAGACCTGAGGCAGTGCCACCGCACCTGAGGCAAAGGCAGGGTTTCTGCCACCAAGTTGAGGCGCTCTCCCTGCCACGTTCTCGTCGACAACCCCGCATGCTCGACGTCCCTTTGCCTCAACAATGTGGGCAGAAACGCCGCGGCGCCGCTGTGCCACATTGTTGAGGCACCGCTGGTCAGCGACCCATTCGTACCTCGGATCGAATGGCAAAGGACACTTGTCCTGTGCCATCGGACCTGAGGCTTTGTCCAGCATCCGAGGCAAGTGAGACTCTGCACGAGAATTTCAGTGGTTGCGACCTGGGGATTCGTCAGTGCATGTCAGGGGCTCTCGTCACGAGAATGTCAGTGGCCGCGGAGAGAGTCCCGCCGGGATGTCAGTGCGGTGAGCTGGGGTTTCCATCGGTGGCAGGAGCCAGCACCCTTCGCCCGCTGCGCGGACATCGACGCTGGAGGCCCGGGACGTACGCCGTGATGGATGTGCCGCCGACCCATTGCTCGACATAAATACTATGTGAAGTAGTATTTGGGCCGGACGACAACACCGAAGGTCCACACGTCCCCGGATCGCAGGGTCGATTGCGTTCCGCGACCCTGCGTGTGCAGGGCGATGTGGGCCGTGACAGGAAGACGACGCCGTGATCACGACGCACCTCGAGCCGCCGACACGACAGCGCAGTGCCCCCTCGGGATCGACCGGCGGACGGGACCGTCGGTGAGAACGGGGCAGCACACGGAGTCGGCTGCCGGCCTCGTGTGCGCAGCCACGTCCGCGGACCGGCCAGCCGATGCGTTGCGCGGCGGCCGGGTTCGGGTGAGGCCGCCGGTACAGCGAGCGCCTCGTCGACGATCGTGGCAGGTGCTGGTGCTGGCTCTTGTGGCGGTACTGGGGGTCGGCGCCTGCGGCACCGGCACCGACGCCGTCGCCCAGGGCGGCACCTTCGACTTCGTCGCTCCCGGCGGCCAGACCGACATCTTCTACGATCCGCCGGCCGAGCGCGGACAACTGGGGGCGCTGGCCGGCCCGGATCTGATGACCGACGGGGCCACGGTCGACCTGGCCGACTACGCCGGACAGGTGGTCGTGCTCAACCTGTGGGGTCAGTGGTGCGCCCCGTGCCGCAGCGAGGCCGACGACCTCGAACGCGCCTACGAGGCCACTCGGGCGCTGGGGGTGCAGTTTCTCGGCATCAACGTCCGCGACCCCCAGCGCGACAAGGCCCAAGACTTCGTCATCGACAACAATGTCTCCTACCCGTCGATCTACGACCCCCCGATGCGCACCCTGACCGCCCTCGGTGGCGCCTTTCCCACCAGCGTCATCCCGTCCACACTCGTCCTCGACCGGCGGCACCGCGTCGCGGCGGTGTTTCTGCGGGCTCTGCTGACCGAGGATTTGCAACCGGTCGTCGAACGAGTGGCGGCCGAACAGTGACGGTGACCGTGCTCGCGCAAGGAGTCGGCTCGAGTTTCCAGACGGCAGCCGCGACCGGGCCGCTGCTCTTGGCGGTGGGCGCCTGTTTACTGGCCGGACTGATCTCCTTCGCCTCCCCGTGTGTGGTGCCCTTGGTGCCGGGCTACCTGTCATATCTGGCCGGCGTCTCCGGTGCCGACGCTCCACCGCTCACCGCCGAGGTACGCACCGCCGGGGTACACGCTCCAGGACGGTGGCGGGTCACCGGAGCCGCGGCATTGTTCGTCGCAGGATTCACCGTGGTGTTCGTGCTGGCCACGGTCTCGGTGTTCGGGGTGATCGGGGCGTTGCGGCTCAATCAGGAGCTGCTCCAACGCCTCGGCGGAGTGGTCACCATCGTCATGGCCCTGGCGTTTCTCGGGCTGATCCCGGTCTTGCAGAAGGACACCCGCTTCGCGCCCCGGCGCATCTCCTCCCTCGCCGGCGCCCCGCTGTTGGGCGGGGTGTTCGCGCTGGGATGGACCCCGTGCCTGGGACCGACGCTGGCCGGGGTGCTGTCCGTGGCCGCGGGTACCGAAGGCACCACCGCCGCCCGCGGGGTGGTGCTGATCGTCGCCTATTGCCTCGGGTTGGGCCTGCCGTTCGTGGCCCTGGCCTTCGGATCCACCTCGGCCCTGCGCGGAGTCGGGTGGCTGCGCCGACACTCCCGTCACATCCAGATCGTCGGCGGCGTGCTGCTCCTGGCAGTGGGAACCGCGCTGGTGACCGGAGTCTGGGAGGTCTTCATCGCGTGGATCCGCGACGAGTTCGTCACCGGGACGGTGCTGCCGATATGACCGTCACCGACCGCGCTCCGGCCTCGAAGCCATCACCGCCGCCGGAACCATCACCGCTGCGCCGAGCTGTCGCCACTGCACGCAACCTGTGGCGTCAGCTCACTTCGATGCGCACCGCCCTGGTGCTACTGTTCCTGCTCGCCCTGGCTGCGGTCCCCGGGGCGCTGCTGCCGCAACGCAGCCTCAACGCCGGCAAGGTCGACGAGTACATCGCCGCCCGGCCGATTCTCGGCCCGATCTTCGATCGGCTCGAGTTGTTCGACGTGTTCGCCAGCTTCTGGTTCACCGCCGTCTATGTGCTGTTGATGGTCTCGCTCGTGGGCTGTCTGATTCCCCGGCTGCGTGAGCATCTGCGCGCTGTGCGCAGCGCCCCGGTGCCGGTCCCGCGCAATCTCTCGCGCCTGCCGCACCATCATCAGGGGTTGCTTCCCGAGCCCACCGACCAGGCCCTCGACCGAGTCCTCGACCTGCTGCGAGGCTGGCGTCTGACCACCCGGACCGAGCCCGGCCCGGTACAGGCGGTGTCCGCGGAAAAGGGGTATCTGCGCGAAGCCGGCAACCTGGTCTTCCACTTCTCACTGGTCGGGCTGCTGGTGGCGGTGGCCACCGGTCGGCTGTTCGGCTACGAGGGGTCGGTGATCGTCATCGCCGACGGCGGGCCGGGATTGTGCAACACCTCCCCGGCGGTGTACGACTCGTTCCGCGCCGGAGCCGCCACCGACGGCACCGGACTCGAGCCGTTCTGCCTCAAGGTCGAGGATTTTTCTGCCGACTACCTCGACAACGGGCAAGCCGAAATGTTTACCTCCACGCTGTCCTACCAGACCGGCACGGACATCGGCACCGACCGCTGGCAGCGGTACCAAGTGCGGGTCAACGAGCCGCTGCGTCTGGGCGACGAACGGGTGTATCTCACCGGTCACGGTTACGCCCCCCGGTTCACCGTGACCTTCCCCGACGGGCAACAACGCACCGAGACACTGCAGTTCGCCCCCGAGGATGCCACCACGTTCCTCAGCAGCGGGGCCATGCGGTTCGATCCGCCCGGCGGCACCTATCCGGATCCGGACGAGCGTCGCCGCAACCAGATCGCAATCGAAGGATTGTTCGCTCCCACGGCAGCCTTCAACGGCACCTTGCTCACTTCGGTGTTCCCCGACCTGCGCGATCCGGCGGTGGCCGTCGACATCTACAAAGGCGATACCGGGCTCGACACCGGCATTCCCCAGTCGATCTTTTCGCTCAATGCCGAGATGATCAACCAAGGCCGACTGGTCAAACAGGCCCGGGTCAACCTGCGACCCGGAGAACACACCACCCTCGCCGACGGCACCACCGTCCGGTTCGACGGCGCCGAGGAATTCGCCTATCTGCAGGTCTCCCACGACCCTGCCCAAAACTGGGTGCTGGTGTTCGCGATCACCATGATGGGCGGGTTGGTGGCCTCACTGGTGATCAAACGCCGCCGGATCTGGGTGCGGCTGCGCCCTGCCGGGGGCGGTACCGCCGTCGAACTCGGCGGTCTGGCCCGCACCGACCACGCCGGCTGGGGGCCGGAGTTCACCGACATCTGCCGACGCCTGGACCCCGGGGCATCGCCTGCTGCGAAAGAGGACCGCTAGAGCCATGCCGATCGACGACACCTTCGCTCGCTACTCCGACCTGAGCTTCGAGGCCGCCTTCGCCGTCTACCTGTTGGCCCTGGTGCTGTTCGTCGCCGAATTCGCCGCGGTCCGCACCCGCCGTGCCGACCCCGCCCTCGCCCCCATCGCAGCTGTCCCCCCGGCAGCCACCGGGCCCGGCCGGGTGAGCGCGCCGACCGGGCGTGAGCTAGCGGACCGGCTCGGCCGGATGGGCATCAGCGTGCTCGTGGTCGCCTGGGTCCTGCACGTGGGGTCGATGGTGCTGCGCGGGCTGGCCACCGCCCGCTTCCCCTGGGGCAACATGTACGAGTTCGTCACCGTCACCTGCGCGATCGGGGTGCTGGCCGGTCTGATCGTGCTGCGCCGCCCGGCGCTGCGGGTGGTGTGGATGTTCGCGCTGCTCCCGGTGCTGGTGCTGCTGTTCGTCGCCGGCACCGTGCTCTACGCCGACGCCGCCCCGGTGGTGCCGGCGTTGCAGTCGTTCTGGCTCCCGATCCATGTGTCGGTGGTCTCCGTCTCGAGCGGGGTGTTTCTCGTCGCCGGGGTGGCCAGCGCCTTGTTCCTGGTGGCGGTGCGGGCCGAGCAGCACCCGACACCCCGGCTCACCCGGGTGATGCGGCGCCTGCCCGACGCCCGCGCCCTCGATCGCCTCGCGTACCGCACGACGATCTTCGCCTTCCCGTTGTTCGGCGCTGGCGTCGTTCTGGGGGCGATCTGGGCCGAAGCCGCCTGGGGCCGGTTCTGGGGCTGGGACCCGAAAGAGACCGTCTCGTTCATCGCCTGGGTGATCTACGCCGCGTACCTGCACGCCCGCGCCACCGCCGGCTGGCGCGAGACCCGCGCCGCGTGGATCAACATCGCCGGTTTCGTGGCGATGCTGTTCAACCTGTTCATCATCAACATGGTGGTCTCGGGACTGCACTCCTACGCCGGCCTGAACTGATCCGCAGGACCCCGCGGGCCGGGCACGCTGTGCCGACCCTGCGGGCCTGTCGGAGAACAGCTGTCGAGGAGCGCCGGATGGACGTGGATGCGCCGTCCGTCCCTGCGCGGTGGCGCCGCGGGCCCGGGCCTGGCGGCGCTGGGGGCGCGCCGCGTCCAGTGGGGTGGGCGTTGTGTGCCGGCTTTCCACCAGACACCGGTGGTGGCTGGCGCCGGGCGCGATCGCGCTGCTCACCGCTGCGGTGACGGTGGGTCGGCTTCGGCTACGGCTATCGCGTCGGCCTGGGTTTTTCCTGCCGTTGCTGCCCGTCGGTCACTGTCTACGTCGAGGCGGTTGCCGTCGGTGTCTTCGGGACGCTCGCCGCGATGCTCAGCCGCCGCTGGCGGGCCCGGATGCCGTTCGGCCCCTTCCCGTAGGCCGACTCGACTCGGGCCGGTGGACGGTCCACACGAGCCAGAGTCGACGACACCGGCGGTGACCGTGGCCGCGGTGCCGGGCAACGTGCCCACCCACAACGCCGCCTTCGGGCGCATCGAGATGACCGGCAGTTGCCGTGGCCCCGGGTTCGTGCCCTCGAACACGGGCCGCGCCGCGGTGGTTGCGGCCGGCAGCGGCGTCAGTGCTGTGAGCGCCGCCGACGGCACCGTCACCGACCGCAGTGCGATGTTCCCTGTCCCCACCCTCGTCGCGGACCTGCCGCTGAATACGGAACCGACTTGGACGACCCGGCTCGGCGCCGGTCCCGAGGCGCTCGCCGCCGCGGCCACGGTGGCACCGTTTCGGCCACCACGGCATGGTCACGGCGACCTCTAAATACTAAGCAGGGTAGTTTTTATTCGCCCGTTCGTATATCGTTTCGTTATCTTCACTGATCCGGGTGGCCCGGGTCAACCGCGAAACAGCATGTCAGGAGCAAGGACGTGGCACGACACCGCAGCGCATCTTCCCGAAGGGATCGGCAGGACCGTGATGCCGGCGTGATCTTTCGGGTGGCACCGACGGGCCGCGGCGGCGCTCGGCATCGGGCGGAGCCGACAGGGACCGGCCGTCCCGCGATGTGGGCGTCGGCGGTAGCCACCGGCGCCCTGATGACCGCCGGAGCGCAGATCGCGGCCCCCGGGGTGGCGGCGGCCCAGCCTGCCGTCGCTCCCGTGCCCGTAGCCCTGCCACCGGAGATCGCCGCGCTGGCGGACCTGCCCGAGGTCGGCGCGGCGCTCGACCAGCTCGCTGCGGTACCGGGTCTGCCCGAGGGGCTGCCCTCCGCTCTTGCCGCCCCGCCGGCGGCTCCGCCGACCGTCGGCGTACCGACCGAAACTGCTATCTCGGCCGTACCGGCGACGCCGGCCGTTCCCGCCTCGGTCGCGACGTCGTCCCCGCTGGCGGTCGCCCCGGTCTCGGGCACCTTGACCTCGTCCTTCGGTCCCCGTTGGGGCGCCACCCACGCCGGCCTGGACATCGCCAACAGCATCGGCACCCCGGTCTATGCCGCCTCGACCGGCACGGTGATCGATTCCGGCCCGGCCTCCGGGTTCGGCCTGTGGGTGCAGATCCGGCACGACGACGGGTCCACCAGCACCTACGGGCACATCAACGAAACGCTGGTCACCGTCGGGCAGCGGGTCCAGGCCGGTGAGCAGATCGCCACCGTCGGCAACCGGGGCCAATCCACCGGCCCCCACCTGCACTTCGAAACCACGAACCCCTCCGGAGCTAAGGTGGACCCGAGCGAGTGGCTCGCCCAGCGCGGCGTCCCGCAGACCGCCCTCGCGAAGGCCTGATCGGAACCGGACGCACCCCCGCCGCCATCCCCCATCCGCGTCCTTCACGGGCGAGGTGGGAGCACGTTCTCATCAAAAACTAAGATTCGTAGTATTTACTGGGGCGGGAAGTGACCGCGGCGCATCGCGGCGACAGCGTCACAGAACCGGTGTCGGTGAGGAAGGCGGGTCCGTGGTGGGCGGTACAGGTAGGGCACCCCGAAGCAAGCAGTCGCGGGGAAAGCCCCGACCGGTCACCCTGTCCGGTGCGCGGCACATGCCGTGGCCGATGATCGGCGCCGGCGTGGTGGTCGTGGCCTTGATCGGGTTGATCGCCTACAACCTGGCACCGAGAATCGCCGAACGGGCCGAGACACAGAAGTACGTCCCGAACGCGGAAAACCCCGACCCGTCCACCGCGATCGCTGGGATGGAGAAGGCCGACTACCCGGCCGGCACGCACGTGCAGGCCCCGCAGCGGGTGGCCTACGACCGGACTCCGCCGATGGGAGGCCCGCACGACCAGTACTGGGCCACCTGCACCGGCACGGTCTATCCCGCGCCGATCCGCACCGAAAACGCGGTGCACTCGCTCGAACACGGCGCGGTGTGGATCACCTACGATCCCGACAGGGTGGCCGGAGACGAGGTGGCCACGCTGACCGCGCGGGTCGACGGCCAGCCCTACATGCTGCTCTCGCCGTATCCGGGTCTGTCCTCGCCGCTCTCGGTGCAGTCGTGGGGCCACCGGCTTGCCCTCGACGACGTCGAGGACGACCGGCTCGGTCAGTTCGTCGCCGCGCTGCGCCGCAATCCCAACACCCATCCGGAAGCGGGGGCGACGTGTTCGACCGTGCCGGGCGGGTTCGATCCGAGCGCCCCGCCGCCGTTCGACCCCTCGCCGCCGGGGCCGGATGCGGTGCCGATGACCGCCGATCCGCAGTCCGCGCCCGCCGCGCCGATGCCCACCGCACCCCGGTGATGGTTGAGCGCGATCTCGGTGCCGAGCCGGCCGTCGAGCCGGCTTCCGACGGACGCCGCCCCCGGCGGGTCCCGACGGTGGTGGCGGTGCTGGCACTGCTCGGGGGGCTGGTGCTGGGCATCGGCGGCACCCTGCTGGTCGCGGGCCCACCGGCCCCGCCCGGCGAGGGCTCGATCGACGTGGGCTTCGCCCAGGACATGTCGATCCATCACAGCCAGGCCGTGGAGATGTCGGCGATGGCGTTGACCAACTCCACCGATCCGGCGGTGCGCACCCTGGCCTACGACGTGATCACCACCCAGCAGAGTCAGCTCGGCACCATGCAGGGTTGGCTGACACTGTGGAACCGGTCGCAGCTGCCCACCGGGGAGCCGATGCGCTGGATGCGCGGCGCCACCGGCGCACCCGAGTCGATGCCGGGGATGGACGGGCACGCCACGATGTCCGTGGCACCGACGCCGACCGGGTCCCGGATGCCCGGCATGGCCACCACCGCCGAACTCGGCACCCTGCGCCGCACCACCGGTCCGACCTTCGACACGCTGTACCTGCAGTTGCTGCTGCGCCATCACCAGGGCGGTCTGCCGATGGCCCGTTACGCCGGGGCCGCCGCCGCCGAGGCGGCGGTGGCCGCGCTGGCGCAGCAGATCACCGAGACCCAGGAAGCCGAGGCGGCAACCATGACGCAACTGCTGACCGCCCGGGGCGCTGCGCCCCTGCCGATGAACTGACCCTGCCCCTGCGGTGCGAGCGGTGACGCACCGACGGTACCGGACGAGGCGGGCCCGTGAGCTGGACGGAGCCGTCGATGATGCAACTGACCCGACTGGTCGTGGTCTATACCCTCGCCCGCCTGGCCGTCGTCGCCGCGTGTGCCGGCGCCGCCGTTCTGGGTGTGCGCCTGTTCGGCCTCACGGTCTCACAGACCGGGGCGTGGATCGTGGGTCTGCTCGCCGGAATGGCGGTGGCGATGGTGGCGCTGCGCGGGCTGCGTCGCCGGGTCCACGACGAGATCGTCGCGGTCGACACCCGGCGCGGGCATCGGCCCCACCGACGGTGACGCGGGTGGGCGTCCGTGCGTCAGGCCCGCACCGTCAGATAGATCAGCACCAAGTTCAGGGCGGTGATGGTTGCGGCGATCGCCCAGGCCAGCGCGGTGGTGACGCGATGGTTGGCGTCGGCGCCCATCAGCGCCCGATCGCTGGTCAGCCGCACCAGCGGGATCAACGCGAACGGAATCCCGAACGAGAGCACCACCTGCGAGAGCACCAGCGCCCGGCTCGGATCGGTGCCGAGCGCGACCACCGCCAGCGCCGGCACCAGGGTGATCAGCCGCCGCGCCAGCAGCGGGATCCGGCGCCGCAACAGACCGTCCATGATCAGCGCCCCGGCGTAGGCGCCGACCGAGGTGGAGGCGAACCCGGAGGCCAACAACCCCCAGCGCGAACAGCAACGCCACCGTCGGGCCCAGTTCCTGGCCCACTGCCGTATGCGCCCCGTCGATCGAATCGACTCCGTCCCGACCCTGCAGGGTGGTCGCCGCCATGAGCAACATGGCCAGATTCACCGTACCCGCCACCACCATGGCCAGCCCGACATCCCAGCGGGTGACCTTGAGCAACAGCGTGCGCCGGGGGCCGGGTTGAGGATGGCCGTGCCGATCCCGGGCCAATCCCGAGTGCAGATACACCGCATGCGGCATCACCGTCGCGCCGAGCATCGCCGCGGCCAGCAGGATCGACTCGGCCCCGTCGAAACGCGGCACCAGCCCGTCGGCCACCGCCTGGCCCGGTGGGGGGGCGACGACGACGCTGGTGACGAAACCGAACGCGATCACCAGCAGCAGGCCGGTGATCACTCGCTCGAAACTGCGCTGGCCGCGGGTGTCCTGCACCAGCAGCAGGACCAGCGACACCGCACCGGTGAGCACCGCCCCGGTCAGCAGCGGCAGACCGAACAACAGGTTGAGCGCGATTGCGCCGCCGATCACCTCGGCCAGGTCGGTGGCCATCGCCACCAGCTCCGCCTGTCCCCAGTACGCCAACCGCCCCGCGCGGGGCATCCGCTCGCGCAGGGCCTCGGGCAGCGACATGCCGGTGACCAGCCCGAGCTTGGCCGACAGGTACTGCACCAGGGCAGCCATGGCGTTGGCCGCGACGACCACCCACACCAGCAGATACCCGAACTGGGCGCCGGCACTGACGTTGGAGGCCACGTTGCCCGGATCGACGTAGGCGATCGAGGCGACGAACGCCGGTCCCAACAGCGTCCAGCGGCGCCACCGGGCCGTGCGCTCCCCCGCGTACTGGATCAGCACCCTCGGCCTCCTCGATCGGATGTCCTGAATTAAAATTCAGGTGAGCCGAAAACTCAAGTGGCGTGCCTCCGGCCGGGTCGACCGGAGCGGGCTCAGCGCGGCAGGGAACGCAGATAGGTGTTGTAGTCGGCCAGGTCCTGCTCCGCCTGCACCGCGCCGTGGCGCTCGCGCACCGCCGCGGTGCGCCGCTCGTGCCGGTACCAGCGGCTCGCGAAGAGCACCACCACCGCCAGCGCGATCGGCTCGCCGTAGGACCAAGCCAGCGCCCCGGCCCACTGCTGATCGGCGAGCGGATCGATCCCCCAGCCCGGCGGCGGGGCGGCGAAGGTGGCCACCATCGGCACCGAGGCCATCATCAAGATCACTCCGAAGAACACGTGCAGCGGCATCTCGACGAACAGGTCGAAGAACCGCCCGAGGTAGCCGGGCCGGCCCGGCAGCGGACCGACCGAGAGGATCGGCACGATGAACAGCAGCCCGGTGAGTAGAAAGAACACCTCGAGGCCGGTGTGGCCGAGCCAGGTGCCGGCGACGGCGTCGAACACCGGGGACAGATAGATCCCGTAGTAGCTCGCCAGGAACAGCGGGATCGTCACCGCCGGACTGAGCAACCACCGGGCGCCGCGGCTGCGCAGTGCCGCCAACGCCGCGGCCGAGATCATCCGGGCGGGTCCGTGGTGGGAGGTGGTGCGCAGCAGCAGCAGGCCCGGGGCGCCGAGCACCAACAACGGCGGCACCGCCATCGACAGGGTCAGATGCTGGAACATCCACACGCTGAACAGTACGAACCCGTACCGTTCCAGCCCCAGGCCGGTGGTGGCGCCCAGAAGGGCACACCCGGTCAGGAACGCGACCGTGCGCACCGCCGGCCAGCTGCGCCCGCACCGGTGCAGCCGCCACCGCGCCCAGCAGTACCAGGCGGCCAGCACCGCCGCGGTGAGCGGCAGCACCGGCAGCGGTGGCGGATCCCACGCCAACAGCGCCCCCAGCGACGGCGGCGCCGTCGGCAGCGGCATCCAGTCACCCATCACCGACCGCCCGGTACGCGGCGCGCGCCCGCTCAGCCCTTGCGGAAGGCACGCAGCGCCACCCAGGTCAGGCCCGCGACGGCCAGCACACCCAGCACGCCGCCGAGCAGGGGCCACAGGATCGACGAGCCTGGCTGCGCGTCGCCGACCGCGGCCGCCGGCGTCTCGCCGGCTGCGGCCTCGGACGGTGTCGGCGACGTCGCCACCGACGGGGCCGAGGCGGCCGCCGCCCCCGCCGCGGCGGTGACGGTGAACGTGTACGAGCCGGTGATGGGATGGCCGTCGGCGGAGACGACCCGGTAGCCCACGGTGTACTCACCGGGGGGCAGTGGTTCCGGGACCGCCAGCTGCACCCGGTCCCCGGCGACGTCGACCTGGGAGCCGCCGCGCTGCGTGCCGTCCCCGTCGGTGACGGTCACCGTGGCGAACGAGGCGTTGATCGGCTGATTGAACTGCAACTCGATCCGGTCCGGGGGGGCCGCGAGGGCCGCCTCGGCCGCCGGGGTCGAACCGATCAGGGCGCTGTGGGCCTGGGCGGGGCCGGCCCCGAACAACAGCACCGACACGACGGCGGCCACGACCGCGACGAGATTCTTCACAAGCACATTCCTCCTCGGCGCCCTGCCTGGCCGGCTGCGGGGTGGGGGTGTGGGTTGTCGGCGGGCGCGCCGGTGGGCGCTGCCCGGCGCCCACCCTACCCCATCTACTATGTGACGTAGTTTTACGGTTGGTCGGTGCTGGTGCCGGCCCGCCCAGGATGACTCGGGACGGACGAAGGCATGAAACTGACAACCAATGTGAAGGTCGGCGTCGCCTTGGTAGCGCTGTTCGTGGTGCTGCTGACGGTGCTGCTCTACACCAACCGCAGCCCCGCCGCCGAACAGGGCGGCGCCGGGGCCTCCGCGACGCCGGTGTGGACCGAGGAGATCCGTACCTTGACCACCGCCGCCGACGACAAGGTCCAACTGGTCGAATTCCTGGACTTCGAATGCGAGTCCTGCCGGGCGCTGTACCCGGTGATCGAACGCGTCCGCGCCGAGTACGCCGGGCGGATCGACCTCGGCCTGCGCTACTTCCCCATTCCCAGCCACACCAACAGCCATCTCGCCGCCCGCGTGGTCGAGGCCGCGGCCCGCCAAGGCCGGCTCGAACCGATGTACCGGCGCATGTACGACACCCAGGCCCAGTGGGGCGAATCGAGCCGGTCCCAGGAAGCGGTGTTCCGGCAGTTCGCCCAGGAGCTGGAGCTGGACATGGCTCGGTTCGATCGCGATGTCAACGATCCGGCCGTGGCCGCCCGCGTCGACCGGGATTTCGACGCCGGTCTGGCCCTGGGTGTGCAGGGCACCCCGACGCTGTTCCTCAACGGCGTCGAGCTGCCGGCGATGCCCAGCTACGAGGAGCTGCGCGCCCGTATCGACGCAGCACTCGCGCAGTGAGCCCGACGCCCGCACCGAGCCCGTCGTGGCACGGGGTCGACCCGGCGCCGGACGGCCCGGCGGCAGGGCGCAATCGCCTCGCCTGGCTTCTGACCGTCTGCGGTGGGCTCGGGTTGGCGGCGTCGCTGGTGCTGACGGTGGAAAAGGTGGCCCTGCTCGCCGACCCGTCCTACCGGCCCTCGTGCAGCATCAACCCGGTCATCAGCTGCGGGTCGATCATGGCGTCCTGGCAGGCGGAGCTGTTCGGCTTCCCCAATCCGCTGCTCGGGATCGCCGGGTTCTCGGTGGTAGTGACCACCGGCGTGGTGCTGCTGGCCGGGGCCGTGCCGACGGGATGGTACTGGAGCGCACTGTTCACCGGACTGACCGCCGCGGTGACGTTCGTGCACTGGCTGATCTTCCAGAGCCTGTACCGGATCGGGGCGCTGTGCCCCTACTGCATGCTGGTGTGGCTGGTGACCGTGCTCGCCTGGTGGTACTGCCTGCTGCAGCGGGAAACGGCGGATCCGACCCGACCGGGACGATGGCGGCCGCTGCTGCGCCGTCACCACGCGGTGGTTCCCACCGTGTGGGTGCTCACCGTGCTTGCCTTGATCACCGAGGCGTTCTGGCCCTACTGGCGGACCCTGCCCTGACCCTGGGGGCCGCTGGGGCCGGCTCGTGTCCGCGCCCCTCGTCCGCGCGCACGAGCCGGCCGAGTGCCGCCTAGCGGTCTGCGGGCGGATCTGGTTCCTGCGCGTCGCGGCGAGGCGGGTCGAGCCGGTAGTGGAACTGCTCGGGCAAATGTGTCTCGGCGTCGCGGCGGGCGGCCTCGGCCTCGAGCATCGTCGACGTGCGGGCCCAGACCACCTTGAGCCAGTGGAAGGCGAGCATCAGGACCGCCGCCCAGCCCAGGAACAGTCCGGCGCCCGGCCCGGCGCCCCCGGCGGCCGGATCGAGGGTCTGCCGTGACCACACCGCCAGCACCGCGAACACCACCGCCAGGGTGCATCCCGCGGACGCCGCCAACGCCAGCACCCACCGTCGGGTCACCAGCGCCAGCATCGACACCCCGATTCCGAACACCGCGGCCAGGGTCAGGAAGATCCGCGAGGGCAGGGTGATCGTCTCGGCCACCGCCTGCTCGGAGCCGGCCAGCATCTGCCAGCCGTTGGCGCCGCCGCTGTGCGGCAGGGCGAACGAGACGGTCAGCACCACCACGGCTGCGGCGACCACCACCGCCCGCATCCCCGGATCGATCTCGGCGGCCGCCTGCCGTTCGGCGGCCGCCAGCTCCTGCCGCCGCTCGGCCGGGTCGGGCTCGGCGGTGGGCTCGTGCGGTGACTCGGTCATCGCGCCTCCTTCATCCGGTTCGGGGCCCGACAGCCCCGGGCAGGGGGCGTCATCGGGGGTCGACGAGCAGCCGGGCCTGCGGTTCGTCCTGCCACACCTGCGAGACGACGGTGCAGTACGACCACGCCGTGGTCGACCAGCTGTCGAATGCCTCGGCCGTGCCCGCTCCGGCCGCGATCACCCCGGCCGCGGTGAGCACCGTGCGGTTGGCCAGAGCCGCGGCCGGGCTGCCGAGCTCGGCAACAGCCCCGGCGAGCAGCCCGGTCACCTCGAGCACCTCACCCGGTACGGCCGGCGCCGAGCTGGTCGTCAGGGGCGTCGGTGGCCGGCGGTGCAGACCCGCCCGCAGATGCACCTCGATCTGCACGAGGACCTGCTCGAGCGCGCGTACGTGGCGGCGGAGTTTGCCCGGACGGGCGATGTGCGCGCCGGTGACCGGCGCCAGCCGAGACAGCCGCTGCGGATCCGGCAGCCCGGCATGGGTGAGCACGAGCGGGGTCAGATCCCGGATCAGCCAGTCGGTCAGCAGCGCGGTGGCGCGGGGTGTGGCCGGCACGGCGACCGCCGGGGTGTGGGGGTGCATCCTCGTCTTCCTTCGACCGTGGTGACGATCACCGAGTGGACGGATCGGTGCGGGGATCGGGCCCGGACGCGTGCTGCGGCGACGCAGGCAGTTCCTCGACCCGGTGCTGGCCCGGCCCGACATGGGCCTCGGCGCGCAGCCGCGCCACCATGTGCGGGTAGTGCAGCTCGAACGCCGGGCGCTCGGACCGGATCTTCGGTAGCTCGGTGAAGTTGTGCCGCGGCGGCGGGCAGGTCGTCGCCCACTCGAGGGAGTTGCCGTAGCCCCACGGATCGTCCACGGTGACGACCTGCCCGTACCGGTAGCTCTTGAAGATATTCCACACGAACGGCAACACCGAGGCGCCGAGCACGAACGACCCGAGCGTGGAGACGATGTTGAGCGTGGTGAATCCGTCGTCGGGCAGGTAGTCGGCGTAGCGCCGCGGCATGCCCTCGTTACCGAGCCAGTGCTGCACCAGGAACGTGGCGTGGAAGCCGACGAACGTCAGCCAGAAGTGCCACTTGCCGAGACGTTCGTCGAGCATGCGCCCGGTCATCTTCGGGAACCAGAAGTAGATGCCCGCGTAGGTGGCGAACACCACGGTGCCGAAGACCACATAGTGGAAGTGCGCGACCACGAAGTACGAGTCGGTGAGCTGGAAGTCCAGCGGCGGGGACGCCAGGATGACACCGGACAGCCCGCCGAACAGGAAGGTGACCAGAAAGCCGATGGAGAACAGCATCGGCGATTCGAACGTCAGCTGCCCCTTCCACAGGGTGCCGATCCAGTTGAAGATCTTCACGCCGGTGGGCACCGCGATCAGGAACGTCATGAACGAGAAGAACGGCAGCAGCACCGCGCCGGTGGCGTACATGTGGTGCGCCCACACCGCGATCGACAGCGCCGCGATCCCGAGCGTGGCGTAGACCAGTCCGGTGTAGCCGAAGATCGGCTTGCGGGCGAACACCGGCAGGATCTCGGAGATGATGCCGAAGAACGGCAGCGCGATGATGTACACCTCGGGATGGCCGAAGAACCAGAACATGTGCTGCCAGAGCATGGCCCCGCCGCTGCCGGGATCGAAGATGTAGCCGCCGAGCAACCGGTCGTAGAGCAGCCCCAGTAGCGCCGCGGTCAGCAGCGGGAAGGCCAGCAGGACCAGGATCGAGGTGATCAGGATGTTCCAGGTGAAGATCGACATCCGGAACATGGTCATGCCGGGGGCGCGCAGGCACACGATGGTGGTCACGAAGTTGACCGCGCCCAAGATGGTGCCCAGGCCGGAGACGGCCAGGCCCACGATCCACAGGTTCGCGCCCATGCCGGGCGAGTGCAGCTCCGAGTTCAGCGGCGCGTAGGCGGTCCAGCCGAAGTCCGCGGCGCCGCCGGGGGTGAGGAAGCCGCTGACGGCGATGAGCGAGCCGAACAGGTACAGCCAGTAGCTGAAGGCGTTGAGCCGGGGGAAGGCCACGTCCGGGGCGCCGATCTGCAGCGGCAGGATGTAGTTGGCGAAGCCGAAGACCACCGGGGTGGCGTACATCAGCAGCATGATCGTGCCGTGCATGGTGAACAGCTGGTTGTACTGCTCGTTGGACAGGAACTGCATTCCCGGCACCGCGAGCTCGCTGCGCATGATCAGCGCCATCACCCCACCGATCGCGAAGAACGCGAACGAGGTCACCAGGTACAGCAGCCCCAGGACCTTCGGGTCGGTGGTGGTGACCATCTTGTAGACGAAGGCACCCTTGCGGCCCCGCCGCGGTGGCATCGGGCGGGTGGCGACGGGGACGGGTGGGGGAGCGAGAGCGGTCATGTGCTGTCCGATCCGGGTTTCTGCGCGAGCGCACAACGATGAGGCACTCGACAGCCTACCCAAATACTATGAAGAATAGTATTTGGGGGCGGTGCGGGGCCCGCCGCCCCTCAGAGCACGGCCAGGACCAGGCACAACCCGGCCGAGGCGGTGGCGAGGCCGGCCAGCGCGGCCGCCGCGGGCACGGCCATCGACAACGCCGCCGCCGCCGCGTACGACAGTCGCGGACACCGCATCCGCCAGCTGGTGCGCAGCTTGACCAGCCGCAGCGACGTCTCGTTGCTCAGCCCCAACGTCCCGGCCGGTTGCGGCAGCGGGGAGGCCGAGACGGCCACCAGCGCCGCGCACACCGTGGCGGCGCTGGTGGCGCGGGCGGCATGCTGGTCGGCGGTGAGCTCGACCAGGGTCTTGACCGCCGAGGGGGCCGCGGCGAACAGCGGCACGGCCGGGAACACCGCCGCGAGAATGTCGCAGGCGCTGACGAGGCGGTGATGGCTGCCGCGCAGGTGGGCCCGCTCGTGGGCGAGCACGGCATCGCGCTCACCGCTGCTCAGGCACTGCGACAGCCCGTCGGTGGCGACCACGAAGCCGGGCCGGCCGGCGACACTGTAGGCCATCGGCATCGGGTGCGCGAGCCACATCACATCGTCCCCCCGGGAGTGGGCGACGATGGAGATCACCTCGCGGTGGTAGTCGAGCAGCCGGGCCTGCGCCCGGGCGTGTCGCCGGCCCAGGATCACCGCCCGGGCCACCAGGGCGCTCAACGCCAACGCCCCGGCCCCGGCGAGGACTTCGGTGATCCACGGTTGGATGGCGTGCGAGACCGCGGACAGGCACCGCACCAGGGCCTCGACCGCGGACTCGGCCGGGGCATGATCGGGCCAGATCAAGATGATCACCGCCGAGACCCCGAAGAACAGCGCCCCGGCCAGGCTGCCCAGCCACGCCGCCAGCACCATCCCCGGCGGCAGCGAGGTCGCAGCCACGCGGCGCAGCATCGGCGGCGCGGCCACCGCGATCAGGGCGGCGCCGAGGAGCAGGACCAGAGCCAAGGTCATTGCTCGGGGGCCCGGCTGGTCCAGCCCCGGCGCAGGGCGTCGTACTCGCGGTCGGTCACCGTCTTGGCGAAGTGCAGCAGCACGGCACTGGGATCGGCACTGCTGTCCAGCAGCGCCCGCAGGGCCTGGGAGGTGGCTTCCTCCCGGCTGCGCGAGGGCGAATAGAAGTAGGCGCGGCTGCGCTTCTCCCGCTGCACCCAGCCCTTCTCGTACAAGTGGGTGACCACGGTCAAGATGGTGGTGTAGGCGAATTCCTTGCGAGCACGCAACCGCTCGACCAGATCGTGCACCGACTGCGGCTCGTCGGTCGACCACAGCTCGGTCATCACCTCGGCCTCGAGACCCCCCAATCCGTACATGACTCCCCTCGCGGACACTCGCCGATCATCGATGAACCTACGCACGCGCATCCGGGACGACCGGAACTCCGCGTGCGTTCAACCATGCCATGGGATCGGCCTTGCGACCGTCCGACGCCCACACCTCGTAGTGCAGATGCGGCCCGGTCGACTGGCCCCGATTGCCGACGGTGGCGATCTGCTCCCCGGCGCGCACCCGCTGACCCGCCGACACCAGCGCCTGGTCGATATGGCCGAACACCCCGATGGTGCCGTCGTCCTGCAGGATACGCACCCACAAGCCGAACCCCGAGGCCGGACCGGCCTCGAGTACCGTGCCGTCGGTGACCGAGACGATGGGGGTGCCGATCGTGTTGGCGATGTCGAGACCGTAGTGGGTCGTGCCCCACCGCGGCCCGAAGTTCGACGTCAACGTGCCGCTGACGGGCATCAGCGTCTTCGGGCGCCGTGCCTCGGCCTCGCGCGCCGCCCGGCGCTCCTCCCGCACCCGGGCCCGTTCGAGCTGGTCGGCGAAATCCGCCAGCGTCGGCACCTGCGAAACCTGCAACACCTGCGGGGCCTGCGACGGCGCGGCCGCCGTCGACTCGTCGGGATCGGCCTGTCGCCGGTCGAGGGTGTGCTCGTCGGTGGCGGCGTGAGCGCTCGAGGTCGCCGCGGTCAACAACGCTCCGGCCGCCACCGACACCGCCAGCACTCGTCCGCCGGCCCCGCCCCCGGGCCGGCGGTGGGCCCCCCGCACCGGTCGCCGGGTCGCTGCGAGCGGCCCCCGCGGTGGCGTCTGGCCGACCTGCGCCGTGTGTGCGGGACGGTCGGTCAGCGGCGCCGGCACCGCCGCGGCCTCGTGGTCCGCATCCGGGCCCCGGCCCGGCGCGTCGACGGGAAGCGGCCCCGAGGAGGCCTGATCCACGGCACGCGGTACGGCCGGGAAGGCGAGGTCGGGCTCGGGTCTGCGGTGTCGGGCCAAGATCGCATCCTTGTGAAGGAACCCGCTCGCTGATAACGAAACGGTGACGGACACCGACACATTACTACTATTCCGCATAGTTTCAACAACGAGGCAGTGGAGCCCCGCGGCGGCGTGGTCGGGGCGCCGTGCGGTCAGCGGCGCCGGTCGGGTCCGTCCGCCTCGCCCCGAACTCCGTCCAGTCCGCGCAGCATCGCGTTGTAGGCGGCCAGGTCCTCGTCACCGTCGCGGTCGATCTGCTCGTCGCGGCGCCGGGCGCGGCGTTCGTCGGCCGAGGCCCAGCGCACCGTCGCCAGCACCGCCGCCAGCAGCAGCGGCAGCTCCCCCACCGCCCATGCCAGGTTGCCGCCGAGGCGCTGGTCGGCGGCCAGGTCGTCGAAGAACCCCCGCCGCAACGAGGTGTAGTACTCGGCGGCGACGACGGTCTGGGCGTTGATCACCGACACCAGGAAGAAGGCGTACGCCGCCAGCGCCACCGCCGCCGCGCCCACCCGGGCCGTGGGCGCCGGGGGGCGCGGCAGCGGGTCCAGGCCCACGGTCACCCAGAAGAACAGCGATCCCACCGCCAGCAGCCACACGTTGGTCAGTACGTGGGCGACGTGCGATCCGGCGAGCGCGTCGTACAGTCCGGCGAGGTAGAGCAGATAGAAGGTGCCCACGAACGCCGCCACGGCCACCGCGGGGTGGGTCAGCGCCCGGACGGGCGTGCTCGCATACATCGCGCGCAGCCAGTCGCGCGCCCCGGGGGCGGCCCCGTCCGGCCGAGGGCGGACCGTGCGGGCCGCCAGGGTGAGCGGGGCGCCGAGCACCAGACACAACGGGGCCACGACAGCGATCGCGGCGGTGGCCGCAAGATGCACGCTGAACACCGCCGGGGCGTAGCGCCCCACCCCCGAGGACGTGGCGAGCAGCAGCACCAGACATCCGAGCAGCCACCCGACGGTGCGCCGGAGCGGCCACCGCCCCCCGGCCGCCCGTACCCGGCGCACCCCGAGCAGGTAGAGCGCCGCGAGCACCACCGCAGCGGTGCCCAGCAACAGATCGAAGCGCCACTCGGTCAGCATGCGCACCGGTGTCGGTGCCCCGTCCAAGCCGTAGCCCAGCACCTCCTCGACCAGGCTCGGGTCCCGCTGCTCCCCCACCGGCGGCGGGGTGCGTCCCAACGCCACCCCGAGCCCGACGGTCACCGCGAGCACCGCCGACTCCACCACCGCCAACCGGGTGAACGCCCGCCGGTCCGCCGGGTCGGCGGCCAGCGCGGTCACCGCGACGGTGCGTTGGCGCCACCCCAGCCAGCCCACCACCACCAGCGCCATCCCCTTGGCCAGCACCACGAACCCGTAGGCGCCGTCGAAGACCTGTCCCAGCGGCACCCGCACCGCGGCATTGACCACCCCGGACGCGGCCATCACCACGAACGCCGCCGCCGCGAGCGCGGAGAACCGGCGCGTGGCCAGATCCAGATGCCCCCCGCCGCGGACGGTGTGCAGCACCAGTGCCGCCAACCCGCCGGCCCACAGGCCGACCGCCACCAGGTGCAGCACCAGACTATTGGTGGCCAGATCATGCGAGCCCCCTGCCGACGAATGCCCCGTCACCGCCCGCGGCATCAGGCTTGCCACCGCCAACACCAGCAGCAGCGGCGTCCACCGGTGTCGCAGAACGAGCCGGCATCCCAGACCCACCACCGCTGCCAGCCCCGCCGTCCACAACCACGCGGTGGCCACCTCGATCTCCCCGACCGCCCGCAGAAACGGCAGCGGATCGGCGAAGACCACCCCCACGGGCTGGCCGGAGGTGTCCGACAACGACAGCGGCACCAGCGCCAGGGCACACCCGGCCCACACCGCCGCCGCCGCCCCGGCCGTGCGCACCGCCCGGTACCCGTCGACATCGAGCACCCCCGAGCGCTGCGGCGGCACCAGCACCGCCGCGAGCAGCAACGACCCCACCATGACCGCTGCGGACACCTCTCCCACCGCGGTGGCCGCCGGTAGGCCGTATCTCGTCAGCGCCCCCGGATCCGGCAGCCCCAGCAACCGCAACACCTCGGTGCTCGACACCGCCGCCAGCATCGTGGCCACGACAGCCGCGCCCGCCGTCCAGCCGAGCATCGCCCCGACCACCGCTCTACCGTCCCCGGCGCTCGCCACGGCACAACCTCACCCTCGTTTGTCGTTCGCCCGTTCCCGCCGGCCGAACCCGCAGACCTGCACCTCGCCGCCGAAATACTAAGAAGAATAGTTGTCCGGCGTGGTCCGCCTCCGCCACCCCACGATTGCACATATGCATATATGACAATATGATCGCTTGTGCGTCGACGAAAGGAAGACCGATGAGCCACGGACACGGACACGGCGTCTCCCCCGCCCAGGCCGCCAGCGCCTCCGGCCGGTACGTCCGCCGGCTCTGGATCGCCGTCGCCCTCGGCCTGACCACCTTCGTGACCCAGCTCGCCGTCGGCCTGTCCACCTCCTCGCTGGCCCTGATCTCCGACTCCGCACACGTGTTCACCGACGTGTTCGGCATCTTGATGGCGGTCACCGCCATCACCGTCGCCCAACGTGCCCGCACCCGGCCGGACCGCACCTTCGGCCTGTACCGCACCGAAGTCTTTGCCGCACTGGTGAACGCCGCACTGCTGTTCGGCGTCGCCGGCTGGGTGCTCTACGAAGCCGTCCAGCGTCTGTCCGACCCCCCGGAGGTTCCCGGCCTACCCGTCACCCTCGTCGCCGTGGTCGGCCTGGTCATGAACGTCATCGCCTTCCTGCTGCTGCGCAAGGGTGCGCAAGAGAGCATCAACGTCCGCGGCGCTTACCTCGAAGTCCTCGCCGACATGCTCGGCTCGGTCGGCGTGCTGGTCAGCGGCCTGGTGACCCTGGTCTTCGGGTGGCGCTACGCGGACCCGCTCATCGGTGTCGCCATCGGCGTGTTCGTCCTGCCGCGGGCCTACAATCTCGGCCGCCACGCACTCGGCATCCTGCTCCAGCAGGCACCGGCCCGCATCGACGTCACCGAGGTCAACGCCGCACTCGACGCTGTGCCCGGGGTGCGAGAAACCCATGACCTGCACATCTGGACGCTGACCTCCGGCATGGAGGTCGCGTCCGCCCACCTGACCACCGAACCCGACGCTGATCCCACTACCGTGCTCGCAGCAGCGCAAACCCTGCTGGCCGAACGGTTCCACCTCGAACACGCCACCGTGCAGGTCGAGCCCCCTGAGAGTGAAGGTCGCTGCCGCGAACTGCAATGGTGACCGACCGCAAGGATCGGTGGGCCGGCCTCGGGCATACCGGCAACGGTGCATCGCACAACCCGGCGAAGGTTCGCTGTCGTGGGGCGCAGGCCAAGGCCGGCCACGTCGCCCGCGCCGCAGGCGTCCGCGCCCTCGAGCGCAGCATCGCCGCCGCCGAAGAACAACTCCCGCACCCTGCGCCGGGCCGCAGGGCCGGCTCGCCGCGTGGAACACCCTCGGGGACCGCACCCACACACGGTGGGGCTTCGCCGGCGGCCCGGTGGCCGACAACGACACCGCAGCCCTGGTCGCGGCGATCCGTGAGGTCTGGTCGATCTGATCGCCGACCGCGCTGGCACGACCGGCAATGGAACCGGCAAGGCTGGGACGGGCACGGCACCGTCGACAGCGGCGCAGTCGACCGGTGACATGTGCGCCACCAAGGACGACTGCGTCGAGTCTGAGTGGTGGGCACACTACCGGCGCGTCCGCGACCGAGGTGGTTCACGCGGCTTCATTCTCCCGAGCGGACGAAATCCCGCCGATCGCGGTCAGTGATTTGTTCGGATCGGTTGACGGTGAGAACACCTCCGGTGCGGGTGACGG
>NZ_AJFC01000384.1:0-1579 GCF_000256505.1 Rhodococcus sp. P14
ACCTCCGAGACCGTGCAGCCCTGGTGGGTGCACACCGCGGAGAAGGCCCGGAACACCCCGGCTTCGGGTTGGGTGATGACGAGTTGGGTATCGGCAAGGACGATTCCGCCGCCGACGGGCACCTCGGATGCTGTGATCTCGGCGGGTGCACTCTCGTCCTGGCGCGGTTGCGTCGACGAGCATCCGGCGGCGGTGAGACAGCCGGCGGTGCAGGCCGCGGCGAGAACGGTGCGCCGGGACAGGGGCGTGGACACCAACGTTCCTCCAGGTGTGCGGGCGGAGCGGGTCCTCGGGGCGCGGTCAGGCGGGGACGGCCAGACCGGTCAGGTACATCAGGGTCAGACCTGCTCCGATGCCGGCGAGCACGACCGGCGCTGCGGCGGCGCGCCCGGCCCGCAGTGTCGGTGCGATCTGCACGATGACCTGGATGATCGCCCCGGCCCCGACCCCGAGGAGCAGCGCGGAGACGTCGGTGTTGACGACGGTGGCGCCGAGCACCGCCCCGAGGACCGCGGGGGCACCGGCGAGAAGCCCGAGCCCGAGCAGGGCCGGCACCGAGGTGCGCTCGCGGGTCAATGGTGCGACGATCGCCAGTCCCTCGGTGGTGTTGTGCAGGGTGAAGCCGATGACCAGGAAGGCGCCCAGGGCGAGCTCGCCGACCGCGTAGGCGGATCCGATCGCCAGGCCCTCCCCCAGGTTGTGCAGGCCGATGCCGAGCGCGATCATCGCGGCCAGGCGGAGCGCGGAGGCATCGGCGGTGCCGGCGCGCTTGCGTCGGGCGCGCAGGTAGCGGTCCACCCCGGTGAGGGTCAGGAACGACAGCGTCGCCCCCACCCCGACCAGTGCGGGACCGCCGAACGCGCCGCCGGTGGCGGTGGACAGTTCGATGCCCTCGGCGGTGGCGTCGAAGGCGAGGAACGCGAGCAGGCCGACGGTCACGGCGAGGGCGAACTGGACGAGCGCGGGGCGGGCGCGGCGCAGCACGGGCAGCAGCAGCATGCCGAGCAGCACCGGGATGATGCCGACATAGGTGCCCAGCAGCGCCATGAGGCCGAAGAACCGTGGCCCGGGTGTCGGCGTCGGTGCTGCGGCGGGGATTTCGTGCTCGATCGCCAGGCCGGTGGAGGTCAGCAACGACACCAGGTAGGGCTGCCCGGCGATCCACGGGTAGTCGAGGACGATCCGCTCGGAGTCGAAGCGGCCGAGGGCGTCGTCGGCCCCGGTGGCGGCGACGAAGACGTCGTTGACGACCACCTGCGCGACGGTCACCGGGTCGGGTCCGACGTTGCGCAGTGTCAGGATGATGCGTCCCGGCTCGAGGACGGTGCGTTCGACGGCGATGTTCTCGAGGGGTGGGCCGCTGCGTTCGGGCAGGGTCTGCCCGGCGACGAGCGCGAGCAGGGTCAGGGCGGCCAGGATGATCGCGACGACACCGGCGCCGGGAATCCAGCGGCCCCGCCCGCCGGCGGGTGCGGCCGGTTCCGGGGCGGTGCCGGTGTCCCCCGAGTCGGGGCTCTCGATGCGGTCGCCGGTGGCGGCCGGTGTGGGGTGGGGGTTCGGGGTCATTCGGACACCTCGA
>NZ_AJFC01000385.1:0-16260 GCF_000256505.1 Rhodococcus sp. P14
GCCGACCTCGAGAGATGAACGGAGAAGAACCTCGTTCGCGTGATCATCCGGCGCTTCGCTGACCTGTCCGTGTCGGGTCCACGGTATCCGGCCGCGCCGAGGTCTTCACCAGGGATCGACGTCGAACGGCGACCGTGGCGGGGACCGGTGGGAGCTGCGGAGCCTCGGCGAGCTCGCGGACGGCATCCTCCGCGGCGGGCCGGTGGCCGTAGCCTGCCTCGGGTTCGGGAGAGTTCACTGCTCGGTTCCGGTCCGTTGCGTGGAGGCGGCGGACACGGTGGCGAGCTTGCGGACGCCGGCGGGGTAGACGCGCTTGCCGACCAGCAGCGCCACGACGGCCCCCAGGTAGACGAGCGGCGCGAGCTGCAGCGCATTGGCGAGGCTGATCTTGTCCGCGAGGATGCCGACCACGAACGGGCCCGCAGCCAGCCCGAGCAGGCTGTTGGCCAGGGTGGTGGTGCCGAACGCCGAGGCCCGCACGGTGGGGTGGGTCAGGTTGGCGACCATCGCGGTGACCGCGCCGGTGGAGCCGGCGGAGAAGAACGCGCCCAGTCCGACCAGCACCAGCTGCGCGGTGCCGACCGGCAGCTGGAACCCGACGATGAGCAGTACTCCGGCGGCGAGGCTGATCGCGATCGCGACCGTCCACTTGCGGGCCGGGTCGATGCGGGCGGCCCGGTCGGCGACGATGCCGCACACGATCATGCCGGCGCCGATGAGCAGCACGAAGACCGCGGCCATCGCGGCGGCCTTGTCCGCGGCCAGCCCGTAGGAGCGGCCGAAGAAGCTGGGCAGCCACGCCATCAGCGCGGCGGCGGTGAACATCTGCAGCCCGCCGCCGATGTAGGCGCACAGCACCGCGGGGTTGGTGAACAGGCTCGAGATCGGGGCACGTGCAGCCGTGCCGGGCGCAGCGATGTGGGTGGTGTTCGCGTCGTCGTCGTCGACGGCGTGGCGGGCGAGCTTGCGTTCACTGACCAGCGCCCAGAACAGTGCGACCAGGACCAGCCCGAAGACCGCCATCGACGCGAAGGACCAGCGCCAGGACAGCTGTACGGCGATGACCCCGCCGAATGCGACGCCGATCACCGACCCGAACGAACCGCCGGCCATGAATGCACCCGAGAGCGAGGCTCGCAGCCGCGGGGCGAACACGCTGAGCACGACTGCGATACCGACGCTGCCGTAGGCGGCCTCACCGACCCCGACCAGGAACCGGGCGCCGAGCATCTGCTCGTAGGAGCCCGCCACCGCGCACAGCAGGGTCGCCACGCTCCACAACGCGGCCATCACGACGAGGCTGCGCACCCGGCCCCACCGGTCGGCGAGCATCGACAGCGGCAGGGTGAGCAACCCCACCATCAACGCGACCACGCTGTTCAGCGATGCGAGATGCGAATCCGAGAGCGCCCATTCGGCTTTCAGGAACGGGAACACCGCGCTGAGGACCTGCCGGGACATGTAGTCCGACAGCAGCAGTCCGAAGGTGAGCGCGAACACGAGCCACGGGTAGAACCGGGATCGCCCGCTGCGGCGCGACGGCGCCGAAACGGCCGCGGGCCGCTCCGGCGCGGTGGTGGTGACAGACGACATGATCTTCCTGAATCTGGGTGAGGGGACGAGCTCGACGGCCGAGGTGGAACCGATGACGTTGGCTGGGAGGGGGTTTCGCGTATCCGGGGGCGCGGCACCGGGTTGTGGTGTCGCGCCCACCGGTCACGCGGATACCGCGTCAGGCGTGCTGGGTGAAGCCGCGCTGACCGGGGCGGCGGTTGGGCGCAAAGCCGATCCTGGCGAGGGTCTCGTCGGCGTCGGTGTAGTGCTCGTCGAGGCGGTAGATCTCGCGGGCCTCCTTGCCGGTGGCGACCTCACGACCGAGTTCGTTCGCGATGCGGACGAGCTGTTCGACCTGGGCGACGGAAGTCATCTTCTCGCCCTTGCGGCCCCACAGGGTGTCCTCGGTGCCGCAGCGGGCGTGCAGACCCATTGCGATGGCCATGGTGTTGACCGGCAGCACGCTGCGCATCAGGGTTTCCAGGGTGAGCACCGCGCCGTCGGGGGTGCGGCGGACGAACTCCATCATGTTGTACGGATTGGGGCCGTCGAAACCGCCGCCGATACCGACCCAGGTCACCATCAGCGGGCCGGTGTAGACGCCGCGGCGGATCAACCGCTCGACGGTTTCGAGCTGGGCGATGTCGGCGAGCTGGAAGTGCGGCTGGATGCCGTTGGCCTGCAGCCGGCGCAGGTGCTCCTCGACCCAGCCCGGCCCGGCCGGGACGGTCATCTCGCGGTAGGCCTCGTACACCTCGGGGCGCTCGAAGGAGGTGCCGGCGATGTCGTCGGCGGTCATCAGCTCGACGATGTTCATCTGGTTTGTGTTGATCGCGATGGTGACCTGGTCGGGCTTGGGGTCGAGTTCGGCGAGCATGTGGCGGGCGTCGTCGGAGAGCCACTTCGCGTCCGCGCCCTCGCCTTCGGGGGCGAACGAGATCGAGCCGCCGACCTGCAGGATCATCTCGGGCACCGCCTCGCGCAGCCGTGCCAGCAGTTCGTTGAACTTCGAGAGCCGCTTGGAGCCCTTGCCGTCCAGTTCACGGACGTGGATGTGCAGCACGGTGGCTCCGGCGTCGTAGCAGTCCACCGCCTTCTGCACGTGCTCGTCCATGGTCAGTGGCAGATCCTCGGCGAAGTCGTCGATGTCCCACTCGGGGCCGTAGGGGGCGACGGTGATGACCAGCTTCTCCTGGTTCTCGGGGAACAGGGCGTCGTCGTGGAAGTGCATGGTGATGCTCCGATCGGAGTTGTCGTGAGAGTGGGGAGGGTGAGAGGGCGGTTCAGAAGGTGGGGTCGCCGACGATGCCGGCGCGTTCCATCCTGCGGACGGCGGGCCAATAGTCCTGCACCGCATAGTGTTGCGTGGATCGGTTGTCCCAGATGGCGACGCTGTTCTTCGTCCAGCGCCACCGCACCTGGTATTCCGGGATCGTGGCCTGGCTGATCAGGTAGCGCAGCAGATCCCCGGCGCCGGGGGCGTAGTCGATCCCGAAGCGCACATTGTCGGGGGTGTGGTAGTTGACGATGTGCGTCGTGAAGGCGTTGACGAACAGGATCTTCTCGCCGGTTTCCGGGTGCGTGCGCACCACCGGGTGCTCGGCGTCGGGGAACCGCCGGTGGAGGGCGTGGCGTGCCTCGACGGGCATGTTCGCACCGAAGCTGGCCTCGATGCTGTGCCGGGCGCGCAGTCCCTCGATCCGCTCCTTCACCGACTGCGGCAGCCGCGTGTAGGCCTGCGCCATGTTGACCCAGATGGTGTCGCCGCCGACCGGCGGGATCTCCACCGCGCGCAGCACCGAACCCATCGGAGGGTTCGCCCGCCACGTGGCGTCGCAGTGGTAGGCGTTCTCGTAGTGCTCGGGCGGGCTGTCGAGGTCCTTGTAGATCCGCACCAGGCCGGGATGGTCGGGGTCGCTGCCGGCCACCGGGTGATCCTCGAGCGGGCCGAACCGCTCGGCCAGGGCGACGTGCTCGGCGCGGGTGATGTCCTGCCCGCGCAGGAACAGCACCTTGTGCTCGAGCAGCAGTGCCCGCAGCTCGGCGAACAGCGCGTCGTCGCGGGACACCTCGCCCAGGTTCACGTCGGACAGCTCCGCGCCGATCGTGGCGGTCAACGGCTCGACCCGGAACGGGGTCACCGTTCGTGCCCGCCGGGGCGTCTCGCTCGTGACAGACATTTCGTTGTCTCCTAGATGAATTGGGGTGGAGTACGGTGTCGGGTGGCTCGCGGAAACGAACGATGTTCGCCCGCGGATCTCCCTCGTCGGTCCGGGCCCCACACGTCCTGACGCCAACTCGATTCGAAATAACTGGGTGTACAACAGTTTTCACGTTCGTTCGGTTGTGTCGGTTCGGGATGTGGGGTCGGTCACCGACCTGCTCCTCTTGTGATGGACCTAACACTACGTGCCCGTTCCCGGCATTACTTTTCCTGGTGGGACATCAACTATTCACTTCGAGACGCTGCAGCCGGATCCGGTCCGATCGACGGGCCTGAGATGGCGACGTCGCCTCCGGGGCGGTGTGGGCGGCGCGGGGCGGAACGGTGTCGGACGATCGCGTCGACCGGGCGCCCGTGCCGGCGGGGTGCTCGTCGGATTCGTGCGGCAGGCAATGCCATCGGCGCAGGTACGCTCCTGTCCCGATTTGAACAGTCTGCCGACCCGAAGGGATAAGTGCGGGAAGTGCGGTTCCACTACTGTGGAGTCGCAACCCGAAGACCCGCATGGGTTCTCGATCGAATCCCGCACTCGACGGGCCACATCACCAGCTCCGAGATCGTCGCTGCAGCCGGCAGGCGCAGCCACCTGCCCGGCCTGCTCGGACGCCACCGTCGCCACCCCACCAGGAAGACCGATGACCAGGACCATCTACGCCGCCGACCACCTCGCCTTTCGTGACACGGTCCGTGATTTCACGCAACGCCACCTGATTCCGGAGCACGAGCGGATCATCGAGCAGCGGTTCATCGACCGCGAGATCTGGATCGAGGCAGGCAAGCTCGGCCTACTCGGTTTGGAGGTACCCGAACAGTACGGAGGCAGCGCGGCGGGGGACTACCGGTTCAACGCGGTGGTAGGGGAGGAACTCTCGCGGGTGAGTGCGGCGATCGCGTCGAGTTTCGGAATCCACTACGACATCGTGGCGCCGTATCTGGTGGAGCTGACCACCGAGGAACAGAAGCAGCGGTGGCTGCCGGGATTCTGCACCGGGGAGCTGGTCACGGCGATCGCGATGACCGAACCGGCCGCGGGATCGGACCTGGCCGGGCTGAAGACCACGGCCCGACGCGATGGGGACGACTGGATCCTCAACGGTTCCAAGACGTTCATCACCAACGGTTACCACGCCGACCTGGTGATCGTGGCAGCAAAGACGAGCCCGGAGAAGAAGGCCAAGGGCATCACCCTGTTCGCAGTCGAGACCGGCATGGCGGGCTTCGAACGGGGCCGCAAGCTGGACAAGGTCGGTCAACCGGAGTCCGACACCGCCGAGCTGTTCTTCACCGACGTCCGGGTCCCCGCGGCGAACGTGATCGGCGAGGTCGACAGCGGGTTCGCGCACATGATGCGAATGCTGCCGCAGGAGCGGATCTGCGCGGCGGTGTCGAATCTCGCGCACGCCGAGGCGATCCTGGGCGAGACTCTGGACTATGCCCGGGAGCGCAGGGCGTTCGGCCAGGCGATCGGTTCGTTCCAGTACAACAAGTTCCTCTTCGCCGAACTGGTCACCACGCTCGAGGTGGCGCAGGCATTCGTCGATCGGTGCGTGCAGGCGCATACCGAAGGCCGGCTGAGCGCGGTGGACGCCGCGAAGGCCAAGTGGTGGAGCTCGCAGGTGCAGAACCAGATACTCGACAGTTGCGTGCAACTGCACGGCGGCTACGGGTTCATGAACGAATACCGGGTTGCGCGGGCATGGAAGGACGCGCGGGTGACCAAGATCTGGGCCGGGTCCAACGAGATCATGAAGGAGATCATCGGACGGGACCTCGGACTGTGAGCATCACCGCGCCGACCACTCACCCGGCCGAATCCACCGAATGGCTCGCTCGTCCGAGGCCCACCCGGCTCGACGCCGGCGCACGCATCGCGTGGCTGGCCTGGGTGCTCGGCTCCATCCGCTGGGCTCCGGCGCTGTGCGTGCCCCCTCGGCCCCGCGCCGGCTCGGATACGACCATTGACCACGACCCCTTTCTCGAACCACACCGGAGACCCACCACATGACCAACCTCAGTACCAATCTCGTTGTGTCGGCGCGCAACTACCCCGACAAGACCGCCCTGCGGTGCGGCGAGGACACGCTGTCGTTCGCGGAGTTCGACGCGGCCGCGGCGCGGGTGGCAACCCTGCTCGCACGGGCGGGGATCGCACCCGGTGACCGGGTCGCGGTGATGCTGCCCAACACCGCGGCGTTCGCGATCGTGTTCTACGGCATTCTGCGCCGCGGGGCGGTCGCGGTGCCGATGAACCCGCTGCTGAAGGCCCGCGAGATCGAGTTCTTCCTGACGAACACCGCCGCGGCGGCGCTGTTCGCGACCCCGGTGTTCGCCGAGGAGGCCCGCGCTGCGGCCGATGTGGCCGACGCCCGGTTGTGGCTGGTGGACGACGACGCCCTCGCCCGGCTGATCGCCGACCTGCCGGCGCAGGCCACCCCGGTGCCGCGGGCGGGTGAGGACACCGCGGTGATCCTGCACACCTCGGGTACCACCGGCAAGCCCAAGGGCGCCGAACTCACCCACGCCGGACTGGCCGGCAATGCCGAGGTGACCGCCCGCACCCTGATCCAGGTCGGAGCCGACGACGTGGTGATGGGCGCACTGCCGCTGTTCCACGTCTTCGGACTCACGTGCGGGCTCAACGCCTCGGTCCTCGTGGGCGCCATGCTCACCCTGGTGCCGCGCTTCGACCCACGGACCGCGCTCGAGGTGATCGCCCGCGACCGGGTCACCGTGTTCGAGGGCGTGCCGACGATGTACGCCGCGATGCTGGGTGTCGCAGAGGAATTCGACGCGGCGGCGACGGCGAGCCTGCGAGTGTGCGTGTCCGGCGGTGCATCGTTGCCGGTGGCGGTTCTCGAGGACTTCGAGCGGACCTTCGACGCGGTGATCCTGGAAGGGTACGGGTTGTCGGAAACCTCGCCGGTCGCCTCGTTCAATCACCCGGACCGCGTCCGCAAGACGGGCTCGATCGGCACCCCGATCGAGGGGGTGCGGATGCGCGTGGTGGACGGCTCCGGTGTCGAGGTACCGGCCGACCGACCCGGCGAGATCCAGATCGCGGGACCGAACGTGATGAAGGGCTACTGGAACCTGCCCGAGGCGACCGCGGCCGCGATCGACGCGGCCGGTTGGTTCGCCACCGGCGACATCGGCCGCATGGACACCGACGGCTACTTCTACATCGTGGACCGAAAGAAGGACCTGATCATCCGCGGTGGGTTCAACGTCTACCCCCGCGAGATCGAGGAGGTTGTCTACGAGCATCCTGCCGTGGCGGCGGCCGCGGTGGTCGGCATCCCGCACGACACCCTCGGCGAGGAGATCGGCGCCGCGGTCACGCTCAGAGTCGGCATGAGCGCCGACCCCGTCGAGATCGTGAAATTCGTCAGACAGCGCGTCGCCGCCTACAAGTATCCGCGCCACGTCTGGATCCTCGACTCCCTGCCCCAGGGCCCCACCGGCAAGATCCTGCGTCGCGACATCACCATCCCCACATTCGAAAGCAGCAGCAACCGAGCATGACCACCACCGTCACCACCACCGAGCCCGTGCACCGTTCCGACGAACCCGCCGCGCCGGTGGACCTGCTGCTGGCCGGCTCGGCCCGCGGCCTGGCCCGCCGGATGCTGCCCGATCGAGGCTGGGCCCGGCTCGCGGGCGGACTGGCCGCGCGCCCCGGCACGCTCGCGCACCGCGGCGGAACCCTGGCCAGGGAACTCGCCGCCGTCGCCGCCGGCCGCGCCGACCGCGCACCCGCCAAGGGCGACAAGCGATTCGCCGACCCGGCATGGCAGCACAACCCGTGGTTGCGTCGCAGCATGCAGGCCTACCTCGCCACCGCCGACACCGCCTATGCCCTGCTCGCCGACGCCGGCCTGGACTGGCGCGACACCGAACGGATGCGGTTCGTGCTCGACAACCTCGTCGAGGGTCTCGCGCCGAGCAACAATCCGGTACTCAACCCGCTCGGATGGAAGGCGCTCATCGACACCGGCGGACTGTCCGCGCTGCGCGGGGCGCGTGCATTCGCCTGCGACATGGCCACCAAGCCGCGGGTGCCCGCCATGGTCGAACCCGGTGCCTACACCCTCGGCGAGACCGTCGCGGTGACACCCGGGGCGGTGGTGCTGCGAACCCCGGTACTCGAGCTGATCCAGTATGCGCCGCACACCGACACCGTGCACGAGGTGCCGCTGTTGATGGTGCCCCCGGTGATCAACAAGTACTACATCACCGACATCGCCCCAGGCCGCAGCATGATCGAGTACTTCGTCGCCCAGGGCCAGCAGGTGTTCACCATCTCCTGGCGCAACCCCCATGCCGAACACCGGGACTGGGGCCTCGACACGTACGTCACGGCGATCGTCGATGCGATGGACGCCGTCCAGGCGATCACCGGGACCGGCCGCACGCACCTGCAAGGCAGCTGTTCGGGCGGGATCCTGGCCGCGACGACCGCCGCGTACCTGGCCGCTACCGGACACGGCGACCGGGTTGCCGGGCTGACCCTGGCGGTGACCGTGCTCGACCAGGCGCGGGCCGGGTTCGCCGCCGCCGCCCTCGACGAACGCACCGCCGCGACTGCGATCGAACGCTCGCAGTCGAGGGGCTACCTGGACGGGGACGAGCTGGCCGAGGTGTTCGCCTGGCTGCGCCCGACCGACCTGGTGTGGCGCTACTGGGTCAACAATTACCTGCAGGGCCGCCCGCCCGCGCCGTTCGACGTGCTGCACTGGAACGCCGACACCACCCGCATGGCCGCCGGCCTGCACCGCGACCTGGTCCGCATCGGCGTCACCAACGCGCTGGCCGCCCCCGGCACGATGGAGCTGTCGGGTACCCCGATCGATCTCGGCGCGGTCACCGCCGACGCGTACGTGATCGGCGGGATCGCCGACCACATCTCGCCGTGGCAAGGCTGCTACCGCAGCGCCGCCCTGCTGGGCGGTGCCGACACCCGGTTCGTGCTCTCCACCAGCGGGCACGTCGCCGCGCTGGTCAACCCCCCTGGAAACCCCAAGGCGTCCTTCCGGGTCGGGACCGTCGACGCGGACACCCCGGAGCAGTGGCTCGACCGCGCGGAGGTCACCCGAGACTCGTGGTGGCCCGACTACACCGCCTGGCTCGCTGCGCGCAGCGGCCCCACCGTTCCTGCCCCCACCACCGTCGGCGGTGCCGCCCACTCCCCGCTCGACGCCGCACCGGGCACCTACGTTCACCACAGCTGACCCCAGGAGACGACATCATGACCACCACACTCGACAACCCGCGCGCGCTGCTCGATCTGGTCGGGCGCGAACTCGGCCGCACCGACTGGCGCGAGATCACCCAGGAACAGGTGGGCCGGTTCGCCGACGCCACCGGTGATCACCAGTGGATCCACACCGAGCCCGAGTTGGCCGCGGCCGGACCGTTCGGCACCACCATTGCTCACGGCTACCTCACCCTGTCGCTGACGCCGATCGTGCTCGCCGAGGTACTGGTCTTCGACGACCTCGGTATGGCAGTGAACTACGGGACGAACAAGGTCCGGTTTCCTGCGCCGGTGCCGGTCGCATCGGAACTGCGCGCCACGGTCACCCTCACCGCCGCGGTGGAGAAGCCAGCCGGCATCGAGGCGGTGTTCACGCTCACCTACGAGATCCGGGGCGGGGTGCGGCCGGTGTGCGTGGCCGAGGTCGTCATCGTCTACCGATGACCGGCGGCGCTCGTACCACGCGGCACGAGATCCTCGTGGGCCGGCAACGCATCCGGGTCCAGGTCCGGCACGGGTTCGGAGTGCCGCTGGTGCTGTGCAACGGGATCGGCGCCGGGTTCGAGGTGCTCGACCCCTTCGTCGCCGCCCTCGATCCGGCCACCACGATCGTCCGGTTCGACGTCCCCGGCGCCGGGGGGTCGCCGCCCTCGCTCGCGCCCTACGGGTTCGGCTACCTCGCGCGGCTCCTGGGGCGGGTGCTCGACCGGCTCGGTATCGGCACGGTGGACGTGCTCGGCTTGTCCTGGGGCGGGGCGCTGGCCCAGCAGTTCGCGTTCCAGAACCCGCGCCGGTGTCGGCGACTCGTGCTCGTCGCCACTGCCACCGGGGCGCTCATGGTGCCCGGGCACCCCCGGGTGCTCGCCAAGATGGTCACCGGTCGCCGGTTCACCGACCCCGGGCGTGCGGCGGCGATCGCCGGCCGGATCTACGGCGGTACCGCGGCAGACCGCAGCCACGACATCGCCGCCCTCTTCGGCGCCCAGACCCACGCCGGATCGGCGATCGGCTACCTGCATCAGCTGCTGGCCGGTGCCGTGTGGACCAGCCTGCCGCTGCTTCCCGCCATCCGCCAGCCCACCCTGATCGTCGCCGGCACCGACGATCCCATCGTCCCGATCGCCAACGCCCACATCCTGCACCGACTGCTGCCGCACGCCACCCTGCACCGGCACGACGGCGGGCACATCGAACTGATCACCGACGCGGACGGGCTCGCCCCGGTGATCGAGGCCTTTCTCCACGAAGCCGGACGACGGCCGTGACGATCACCGAGGCATGCCCCCGCCCGCCCGTGCCGGGGCGAGCGTATCTTGAGGTGACCTGGGTTGTTCCCTCTGGGACGGGATGTGGGGTCGGACATGAAGCCGTTGGCCCGCTACGCCGCCATCACCGGGTATGCCGACCTGTGCGCCTCGCTCGGAATGGACCCCACGCCGTTGCTGCGCAGCGTCGGGCTCGATCCCACGGGTTTGGGTCTGCCGGACCGGTGGATCCCTGCCGTCGCGATCGCGCGCCTGCTGGAACGTTCGGCGGCCGCCGCCCGCTGCCCCGACTTCGGGCTGCGGCTCGTCGAGCGACGGCGCTTCGCCAGCCTCGGCCCGGTGAGTCTGGTCCTCCGGGAGGAACCCGACGTCCGCAGCGCGCTGAAGTTCCTGATGCGCTATCAGCACATGTACAACGAGGCTCTGCGGATGCGGTTGGTCGAGGCCGAGGACGTGGCGACCATCCGGGTGACGCTCGAGTTGGGTGAACCTGCCGACACCCGGCAGGCCATGGAACTGGTGATGGGGGTCCTGCACGGGCTGTTGCGCGATTTCCGCGGTGGCCGCTGGCGGCCATTGGCGGTCTGCTTCACCCACCTCGCCCCCGAGGACATCAGCACCCACCTCGACGTGTTCGGGCCCATGGTCAAGTTCGACCAGGAGTTCACCGGAATCGTCCTCTACACAAGCGATCTCGACGCTCCCAATGCCATGTCGGGTCCCTCGATCGGTCCGTATGCCCGCCAGTACCTCGACAGCCTCGACACCCGGCCCGACGCGATGCTCGTCACTCGGGTGCGCGAACTGATCGAACTTCTGCTGCCCACCGGGCGATGCTCGGTCGAGCAGGTCGCCCGCAGCCTCGGGGTGGACCGGCGCACCGTGCACCGTCACCTCGCCGAGGCCGGGCAGAACTACACCGCGGTGCTCAATGCCACCCGCGTGGACCTGGCCGAACACCTCGTTGCCGGTCGGCGCTACTCGCTCACCGAAGTTGCCGACCTGCTCGGCTTCTCCTCCCCGAGCAACTTCTCCCGCTGGTTCAGCAACGAATTCGGTTGCAGTCCGCGACAGTGGCGTGCCGAGCACCGGACCGATGCCGGCGTCGGAGCCGGGGACGTGCCGGTATGAGCGGGAGCTTCCGGACCGACGGTTGTGCGTGTCTTGCCAAGGCATTTCGGTCCGGCAACGGCGCCATGGCGACCCGGCCCGAATCGTGAGTCGGCCCCGGCGTGTTTTCGCCCGTCCCGGCGACGAGTCCCCACGCTGATCCGGGTCGCCTCCCGGCATCACACCGACTCCCCGGGCGGTGTGTCACGTCGTCGATCGACGTGGCTCGGTAGTCGGGGGTTCGAGAATTGCGCTTCGGGGCGTCCCGTATCGAATACACCGTGTCCCGCTGGGAAAAGTATGCCGTGCCGGATCCGGATACTGTGAGGTACGTCGCATTCGGGGTCCCGTAGGGGGATCCCTCGGCGGGGCCGCTCGACCGTGGCCCGCTCGATCACGGCGACGTCCGAACCGGCCACAGGCCCGAATATCTCGGCCGGGCCGGGTCCTCGTGCCGACACGTGGAAGAAAGAGAGTGTGCAGCGTGCAGGGTGCTACCGCAGCCGCGGAGACCGACCGCACAGATCCCGAACACGACAGGTCGGCCGGTCCGGACACGCGACCGGTCGCGGACGAGGTTGCCCAGCCGGGGGACCGGGGACGCAACGGCGGCCGTGGTACGGGAGTCACGCGGCACGTCTCGCTCGAGCGCGTGCGTGCATCGCTACCCGGATTGGTGTTGTCTGCCGCGGCGGCGGCAGTGGCCGTTGTCGCGGCACGCGTGTTCGGCGGGATCAGTCCGCTGCTGATCGCGATCCTGCTCGGCGCAGTGGTCGCGAATGTGAGGACCCAGCCGGCGGTCCTCGAACCGGGTGTGACCGTCGCGTCGCGGCGACTGCTCCGCATCGGAGTCGCGCTGCTCGGTCTGCAATTGCTGCTGCCGAACGTGCTGGCGCTGGGATGGGGGACGCTCGCGGTGGTCGCTGCCGTGGTCGGCCTCGGCATCGCCGGGTCGATGGTGCTCGGGAGGATGCTCGGGATCGGCTGGACGCAACGGCTGCTGATCGCGTGCAGTTTCTCGATCTGCGGTGCCGCCGCCGCGGCTGCGGTCGACGGCGTGGTGAACGCACGCAAACGGGAACTGGTGACCACGGTCGCGCTGGTCGTCGTCTTCGGCACCGTGATGATTCCGGCTCTGCCCGCGGCTGCGGCCGCCCTGGGCCTGGACTCGGCCCAGGCAGGGATGTGGGCCGGCGCCGCGATCCACGAGGTGGCGCAGGTGGTCGCTGCCGGCGGCGCGCTCGACGCGGGGTCGTCGGCCGCGGCGGTGGGCGGCGGCGCCCTGGCCGTTGCGGTGACGGTCAAGCTGGCCCGGGTGGCGCTGCTGGCGCCGGTGGTCGCATGGATCGGGGTGGCGTCACGACGCCGCGCCGCCACTCTCACACAGACGAGGCGGCCGCCCCTGGTGCCGCTGTTCCTGATCGGATTCCTCGCCTGCGTGGCGTTGCGGGCCACCGGCGTTCTCGGACCGGCGTGGCTCGACGCCGCGCGAGTGACCCAGACCGCGCTGCTCACCGCCGCGATGTTCGCCCTCGGTACCGGGGTCCGGCTGTCCGTGTTGCGTGGTATCGGATGGCGACCTTTCGCTCTCGCCGCCGCCTCCACGGTCATCGTCGTCACGATCGCGCTCACCGGAGTTCTGCTGGTCGGCTGAGCCGTGCATCGTCCCGCGGGCCCGAGTCGGCGCGCCGAGTCGGACCGACGGCGAAGGGCCCCGGCTGCGCGGTGCGCCGGCCGGGGCCCTTCGGGAGAGCCGATGACGGGAATCGAACCCGCGTATTCAGCTTGGGAAGCTGATGTTCTACCATTGAACTACATCGGCACGCTGGGCTTTTGCCGATTTCTCGGCGTCGTCCCAAGCTCGTCGCACACTGTAGCAGACTCCGCGCGGCCGTTGTCACACCGACCGGGACGTTCCTGCGTCGAACGGGGCGTGGCTGCGGCAAACGCCGAGTGGCGACGTCCGGAACCGCCCGTTCGTCGCGAGATCCTCCCGCTCGGACAAGATGCTCGGACAAGACGACAGCGACGCGCCGTTCCCGCACACTGAAGGCATGAAGGCCACGGCGGGGCGGTCCGAGGCGTCCGAGCTGGCTCGGCTGCTGCTCGACGAGGTGGGCGCGGCGACCGGCGGCGTGCAGGCGGTGCACCGCCGCATCGCGGACCGGGTGTTCGGGGCGGTCGCGCTGGGGGTCGGGACGCCGGCGCTGGCGGTCAAGGCCGCGCACGACGCGATCACCGACGGGGTCTATTCCGTGATCCGGGAGGCCGCGTCGGCGACGGCGGCACTGGCCGAGTTCGGGTTTGCGGAGTCCGCCGGGGACCGGGCGCCGTCGGAGACCGTTCGCGGCGCGATGGCGATCGCCGCGGTCGACGGCCTCATCGGGGACGTCCTCGAGTCGGAGGGATCACCGCTGGCGCTGCCCGTGTCGGTGCGGGTGGACGGCCGGGCCGTGCCGCTCACGGCCGACGCCCTCGCTCGCGCGCTCCCGCACGCGACGAACCGCGTGGTGGTGTTCGTGCACGGGCTGATGGAGACCGAGGCGACGTGGCGGTTCGGCGGCCGCCGAACCTACGGCGAACGGCTCGTCGACGATCTCGGCTGCACGTCGGTGTTCGTGCGCTACAACACCGGCCGGCACATCTCCGTCAACGGGCGCGAGCTGTCGGAGCTGCTCGACGCGCTCGTGCGGGCGTGGCCGCGCGAGGTCGAGCAGATCGCCCTCGTCGGTCATTCGATGGGAGGACTCGTCGCGCGCAGCGCCTGCTTCTACGGCACCGAGAAGGCGTGGTCTCGCCGTGTGCGCCATGTGGTTTCGCTCGGGTCCCCGCATCTGGGGGCGCCGCTCGAGCAGGCGGTGCACTATGCGAGCGCGGCGCTCGTCGCGATCCCGGAGTCGAAGCCGTTCGGGACGCTGCTGCGACGGCGCAGCGCCGGCATCCGCGACCTGAACCGGGGCGCGGTGGTGGACGAGGACTGGTCCGGTCGCGACGCGGACGACCTGCGGCGCGCCGTGTGCCGGGAGGTGCCGCTGCTCGACGGAGCGATGCACTGCTTCGTGTCGGCGACCCTGACTCGTAGTCCCACGCATCCGCTGGGCCGGTTGCTCGGGGACGGACTCGTCCTCGTGCCGAGCGCGTCGGGGAACGGCCGGACCCGGCGCATCGGCTTCCGTGCGGAGGACGGGATGCACCGGGCGCCTGCGCACCATCTGACGCTGCTCAACGACGACGAGGTCTACCGGCAGTTGCTGAGGTGGCTGCGCACCGGTCCCGGAGCGCCTAGACCAGGGGACGACCGGTCCGGATCCGCCGGCGCAGATCGGCCATGAGCAGCCGGTAGGGCGCTTCCCGCAGCGCCACCGGAATCCGCGAGTTGACCGCCCCGAGGGTGCGCGTGAGCCGGTCGAAGCGGCGCTGGTCGCGCGGGCTCCACGGCAGCCGCATCCGGTCGCGGAACATCGGAGGCAGGAAGCCCGTGGTGAGGAACAGGTTGAGCCGGCCGAACAGCAGCGACACCGGGCGGGGCAGGAAGCGCATGGTGGCGATGGCGTAGAGGTGCTCGCGCACGACGTCGTCGATGTCGACCCGGGCGAGCGCGTCGTTCCAGTACTTCTCGAACGCCTCGCGGTCCGCGGGCCACATATCAGGCTTCACCTGCAGGGTGGTGCCGAACGCGGCGCCCTTGCGGTAGTACCAGTCGACGGCCTCGGCGGGGATCGGCCCGTAGAGCGCGTTGTGCACGTCCTCGAATCCGCGGTAGATGCACGCGGCCACCCACAGCTGCAGGTCGGGGTCGAACGCGTTGTACTCGACCGGGCTGGTCTCGGTGGAGCGGACGTGCCGGTGGGCGGAATTGACGGCCTTGCGGTAGAGCTTCTTCTCCTCGTCGGTGCCGGTGGCCGCGACGGCCAGGTAGGTGAGGGTCGTGCGGGTGCGCTTGATCGGGTGGTCGAACAGCCGTCCGGAGGCGACGCGGCTTTCGACGACGCCGTAGCCGACGCCGGGGTGGGACAGCTGCATGATGACGTTCGCCGCGCCTGCCATGAGACCGAGCCCGTCCATGACGTCGTCGAACTCCGCAGGCTTCTCGAGGGTGGTCACGAGTTCGATCCCTTCGTCCGTCCTATATGTGAACACGACTGTAGTCACATATATGACCGGGGTAAAGGGGTCGCCTGCGAAGATGGACCGATGGTGACAGGACGGCTCTACGGAGGACGCGGGGGAGAACAGCGGCAGGCGGAACGACGGGCGCAGCTCATCGAGGCCGGGCTCGACATCCTCGGCGGACCCGACGGCGATCACACGCTCTCCGTCCGCGGCGTGTGCAAGCGCACCGGCCTGGCCTCCCGCTACTTCTACGAGAACTTCGCCGACCGCGACGAACTCACCGTCGCCGTGTACGACCACGTCATCCAGCGCATCGCCGAGAGCACCCTGCGCGCGGTGACGGAGGCGCCGCGCGACGAGCGGGCGGTGGTCCGCGCCGGCGTGGAGAACATCGTCCGTGAGGTCGCCGAGGACCCGCGCCTGGGCCGGCTCGTCTTCTCCGTCAGCCAGGCGAATCCACACCTGGTGAGCCGGCGACTGGAGTCGTCACGCATGTTCGCGGGCCTGGTGACGGCGCAGGCGGTGGACTTCTTCGAGGTGAGCTCCACGCCCCGGCTCGATCTCGCCGCCCACTTCGTCGTCGGCGGCCTCGCCCAGGTCCTCACGGCGTGGCTCGAGGGTGACAGCCCGCTCGGCCAGGACGAGGTCATCGACGCGTGCACCGACTTCCTGCTCACCATGTCGTCGCAGGCGCGCTGACGCAGCCGCCGTCCGCCCGGCGGCGGGCAGTGGCCGGCGCC
>NZ_AJFC01000386.1:0-4033 GCF_000256505.1 Rhodococcus sp. P14
CGGCCGGAGAGCCGGTCGAGGCGGTCGAGGCTGGCGCCGTCGAGGCCGACGATCTCCACGTGCTTGCCCTTCGCGGCGTACTTGTGCCGGATCGCATCGAGGGTGGCCACGGTGGACGCGTCCCATATGTCGGCGCCGGTGAGGTCGATGACGACGTTGCGCGGATCCCCGACGTAGTCGAACTGGTAGATCAGGTCGTTGCTCGAGGCGAAGAACAGCTCGCCGTGCACCTTGTAGACACGGGTGTCGACCGTGCCGTCGTGGTCGGTGTCGGCCTCGGAGACCTTCTCGATGCTGATCATGTGGGCGACGCGGCGGGCGAAGAGCACCATCGCGGTGACCACCCCGAGGATCACCCCGATCGCGAGGTTGTGGGTCGCGACGGTCGCGACGACGGTCACCAGCATCACCAGGGTTTCGCTGCGCGGCAGCAGTTTCAGGGTGCGGGGGTGAATGCTGTGCCAGTCGAGGGTGGCGACCGAGACCATGATCATCACCGCGACCAGGGCCGCCATCGGGATCAGTGCGACGATGTCGCCGAGGGCCACGACGAGGATCAGCAGGAACACCCCGGCCAGGAAGGTGGAGATGCGGGTGCGCGCCCCGGAGACCTTCACGTTGATCATGGTCTGGCCGATCATCGCGCAGCCGCCCATGCCGCCGAAGAACCCGGTGACCAGGTTCGCCACCCCCTGGCCCCAGCCCTCGCGGGTCTTGTTCGAGTGGGTGTCGGTGATGTCGTCGACGAGCTTGGCGGTCATGAGCGATTCGAGCAGGCCGACCAGCGCCATCGCCAGCGCGTAGGGCGCGATGATCGACAGGGTCTCGGTGGTCAGCGGCACGTCGGGGACGAACAGCGCCGGCAGCGACTCGGGCAGCTCACCCTCGTCGCCGACGTTCGGCACGTCCCAGCCGAAGACGAGCACGGCGGCGGTGAGCGCCACGATGGCCACCAGCGGCGCCGGCACCACGGAGGTGAGCTTCGGCAGCAGGAACATCACCGCCAGCCCCACCGCGACGAGGGGATAGACCAGCCACGGGACGTCGATCAGGTGCGGCAACTGCGCGGTGAAGATCAAGATGGCCAGGGCGTTGACGAAGCCGACCATGACACTGCGCGGGATGAACCGCATCAGCTTGGCCACCCCCAGCACCGAGAGCACCACCTGGAAGATTCCGCCCAGGATGACGGTGGCGACGAGGTAGTCGAGGCCGTACTCGCGAGCCACCGGCGCGATGACCAGCGCGATCGCGGCGGTGGCGGCGGAGATCATCGCCGGGCGGCCGCCGACGATGGAGATGGTCACGGCCATGGTGAACGAGGCGAACAGCCCCACCCGCGGGTCCACCCCGGCGATGATGGAGAACGAGATCGCCTCCGGGATCAGCGCCAGCGCGACGACCAGTCCTGCAAGGATCTCGGTCTTCAGGCGTTTCGGGGAGCGCAGGGCGCCGCGCACCGAGAGGGCGGGATCGGCGTCCGCCTCGGGAACGACCGGCACGCTGCCGGCAGGAGTGGTCACAGTCGTGTCTTCTTTCCAGCGGCGGGATGGGGAATCGGGGGGCGAGGCACCCCCGTGCGCGGGCGGGACGGCATCGTCGCGTCCGCGGAACCCGCCGAACTCTACCCTCCGGTGAGGGTAGAGTTCGAATCGAGGGTCGGGCCGCTCGCTACGGTGGAGACGACCGGGAGGAAAGGGTGCGGCTGTGACCATCGATTCGGGGCATATGCAGATCGGGCAGGTGGCCGCGCGCACCGAACTGTCGATCAAGACCATCCGTCACTACGACGAGGTGGGCCTGGTCACCCCGTCCGCCCGCAGCACCGGCGGGTTCCGTCTCTACACCGACGACGACGTACGGCGCCTGCTGGTGATCCGGCGGATGAAGCCGCTCGGCTTCACCCTCGAGGAGATGCGCGAGTTGCTCGCCGCCCTCGATCGGATCGCCGACGCCGGGCCCTCCGGGCAGGCGGCCGCCGACGCCCGCGGCGTGCTGGCGGAGTTCCACCGGCGCGCCGAGGACAGCTGCGCCCGTCTGCGCACCCAGCTCGCGTATGCGGAGGAACTGACCACCATCCTGGGCGAGCACGCCACCGGCGCCTGACCCTCCGTCGGCGCCGCGCGGAGGTCGACCGCGGCGTCGGTCACCGCTCGCTCGCCCGCACCGGCCGCGTGTCCCGTTCGGCGAGCCGATCGACGAACGGCACGATCTTCGTGGCGACGGCGGCGTCGTAGGCCTGCGGCTGCTGGATCGGGTTGGCGTGCCCGGTGCCGGCCAACCGGACCACCAGCAGCGAACCCCTCGAACCGCCGACCCGCTCGAACAGCACCCGCTGGCTGTAGTCCACGTCGACGACGTCGTCGTCGGTGCCGCGCCCGGGACGCACGAACACCACCGCCGGCCCGCGACTGTCCCCGCGCCGGGACGCCAGCGCCCGCAGATCATCGAGCGCGCCCGAGGCGACGATGGCCTCGAACTGGGACTCGATCAGCCCGGTGCTGGCCACGTCGGGGGCGAAGATCTTGTCCTCGAGCACTTCGGTGATCGCGTCGACCAGCCCGCCGGGATCGACGGTGGGGAGGCCGTGCGGATGCGGAACGACGTAGCGGTCCTTGCGGGCGGCGGTCTCGACCACCAGCCGCAGGGTGCGGCTCTCACGGGCCCCGGGCACCCACCCCACCCAGCGCAGGAGATCCTCGCCGGTGTCGCGCTTGTCGGCCCGCACCGCGTGCAGATCGACGGGAGTGCAGTCCAGGATCACCGCCAGCAGATCCAGGTCCGGGTCGGCCACGACGTGCCCGGCTACCTCGAGGGCGATGATGCCGCCCATGCTGTGCCCGGTCAGCACGACGCGTTCCACCCCGGCCTGCTCCGCGTGGTCGACGATCATCCGGCTGATGACCGCGGTGTCGAGGCCGGTGTTGTCGTACTGCACCGCCCACACCTGCCCGAGCGCGGCCAGCGCCGGTAGAGCACGGGCGGTGTCGGTGGCATCGAGATTGCCGAGTCCGACCATGCTCACCACCGCGGTGGCGCGATCGGCCGGATCCGCCGCGTCGAAGATCGGATGCAGGTGCGGCCGGGTGTGGGCCAGCCGGTCGCGTTCGGGGGCGACGTCGTGGATCCAGTACTGCCCGCCCAGGATCGAGACCGGAACCGTCAGCAGCGCCAGCCACGCGAGACCGCGGCGCACGCGCCCGAACCGCCGCCAGCGGTGCCCGAGCCGCGTGGAGCGCAGGCACGCTTTGCGGCGCTCGTTGCTCCAGTCTGTCACCGGGCACGGCGCGAGGGACCGATCGTGCACCATGTGGGGCCGAGCTTAGTCGCCGCGCCCGGCCGCCGGCGCCCGCCCGGCGCGCGAGCCGCGGGGCGGCCCGGGGCGGGTTGTTAGTCTCTACCCCGTGCTGCTCTCCGATCGCGACATCCGCGCCGAGGTCGCCTCCGGGCGTCTCGGCATCGACCCCTTCGACGTCGCGATGGTGCAGCCGTCGAGCGTGGACGTGCGGCTCGACAGCCTGTTCCGGGTCTTCAACAACACCCGCTACACGCACATCGACCCCGCGCTGCGGCAGGACGAACTCACCTCGCTCGTGCAGGCCCCGCCGGGCGAGCCGTTCGTCCTGCACCCGGGCGAGTTCGTGCTCGGGTCGACGATGGAGACGTGCAGCCTGCCCGACGATCTCGCCGGTCGCCTCGAGGGCAAGTCGTCGCTCGGCCGGCTCGGGCTGCTCACCCATTCCACGGCCGGATTCATCGACCCGGGTTTCAGCGGGCATATCACCCTCGAGCTCTCCAACGTGGCCAACCTGCCGATCACGCTGTGGCCGGGGATGAAGATCGGGCAGCTGTGCCTGTTCCGGTTGACCAGCCCCGCCGAGCACCCCTACGGCAGCGCCGCCGTCGGCTCCAAGTACCAGGGCCAGCGCGGGCCGACGCCGTCGAAGGCGTATCTCAACTTCGTGCGCGAACATCCCGACGCCCGGCCGAGCTGACCGGGCGCCCGCGGCGCCGGCTCCTCCCCGGCCGCCGC
>NZ_AJFC01000387.1:0-8972 GCF_000256505.1 Rhodococcus sp. P14
CGTTGTAGTCCCGGTCCTTCGGCAACTGCCCGCGCAGCTCGTCGCGGGTGACGATCACCAGCGCGCGGTTCTCGTCGGTCAGGTCGTCCGCGGCGACGACCTGCGGCCGGCCGCCCTGCAGGATCAGCGTCGCACCGTCGAGCGACGACTCGAGCAGCGTGCGCAGCGTGTCCGCGGTGACGTGAGTGTTCACGGGCTTGTCTCCTCCGGTCGTGGTCTTCGCTGCCGGAGGCGTACCCGTCCGGTTGCGATTCAATCGCAACGACCGTCCCTGTGCCCGGTTCCGCGACCCGAGGAACCGCTCGCCACCTGGATCCGGATGATCCGGCGCACGGAGAGCCGGCACGCGCCGTCCCGCATCATCGCCGCCCTCGACAGCATCGTGGGTTGAACGGGGACACGCTGCGATTACCGCCGACGCTCCGCGGTGCGCGGCATAGGGTGGGAGCACGGGGAGCCAAGACTCCTTTCCCGGAAGCTGCAGGAGGGGGCGGCCATGGACGGGTGTGAACGGATCGTTCCGAGCGGCGGACGCGGCCTCGGGGGCGGGCGATGACCGCCGACCCGGGCCCCGCCGACCTCGTCCTCGCCGGCGGCGGGGGGAAGGGCATCGGGCTCGCCGGCGCCGTCGTGGCGCTCGCCGACGCCGGCTACCGGCTCAAACGGGTCTCGGGCACCTCGGCGGGCGCGGTGGTCGGCGCCGTCGTCGCGGCCGGATCGAAGGCCGGGTGGACGGGGGAGCAGATGCGCGACGCCGTCTTCGGAATCGAGTACGACAAGTTCCTCGACCCGGGACCGGTCGAGCGGATTCCCCTGTTCGGTCCCGCGTTCGGGGTGCTGCGCGGATCGGGCCTCTATCGCGGCGACTACGCGCACGCCTGGATCCGGGACACGCTGAAGGACCTGGGCGTCAGCACCTTCGGGGATCTGCGGACGGACGACAAGGACCTCCCCGAGGAGCGACGGTACCGGCTAGTGGTCACGGTCACGGACATCACGCGAGGGCTGCTGGTCCGGCTGCCGTGGGACTACCGCTCGGTCTACGGCCTCGATCCGGACGAGCAGTCGGTGGCCGACGCGGTGCGCGCGTCCATGTCGATCCCGTTCTACTTCCGGCCCGCGACGCTCACGGCCACGTCCGGATTGCGGTCGACGCTGGTCGACGGCGGGCTGCTGTCGAACTTCCCCATCGACTCGCTCGACCGGATCGACACCGACCAGCCCCGCTGGCCCACGTTCGGTGTCACCGTGTTGCCGAACCTGCCCGCCGGCAACGACAAGGTCCTGCCCCCGCTGCGGCTGCTGCGCCCGTTCTCGGCGCTCGGTGACTCCCCGGAGCTGATCGAGGGCATCGTCACCACCGTCCTCGTCGGCCGCGACCAGGCGCATCTCAATCAGCCGTGGGTGAGCGCCCGCACGATCCGCGTCGACTCCACCGAGGTCGGCGTCCTGGACTTCGACATCGACAAGTCCGAGATCGAGGCGCAGTTCGCCAAGGGGTACGAGGCGGCGCAGGGCTTCCTGTCCACCTGGAACTGGGTGGAGTACGTCAAACGCTACCGATCCCACGGAAAGCGATGGTGAGGTCGTGACCGCCGACAGTCTCGAAGCGCTGTTCGCCACTTCGACGATCGGTGCCCTCGTCACCCTGAAGAGGGACGGGCGGCCGCAGCTGTCCAACATCGTCTACCACTACGACCCGGGCACACGGACCTTCGCGGTCTCCGTCACCGACGGCCGCGCCAAGACCGCGAACGCGCGCCGCGACCCCCGGGTGAGCCTGTACGTCAGCGCCGCCGGCGGCTGGGCGTACGCGGTCGCCGAGGGCACGGCCGAGCTGTCGCCCGTCGCGGCGGACCCGCACGACGACACCGTCGAGGACCTCGTCGCCCTGTACCGGAAGGTGCAGGGCGAACATCCGGACTGGGACGAGTTCCGGGACGCGATGGTCGCCGACCGCCGGCTCGTGCTGCGGATGCGGGTGGAACGGTTCTACGGGATGGCCGGACCGACCGGCTGATCCGGACGAAAGGGGGAGACGATGCCGCGCGCGTCGACGACAGGGTTCGCAACCACCACCGAGGGGGAACGGTTCCTCCGCGCCTACGATGCCGTGCTGGCGAAATGGCCGGCAGACGTCCGTCCGGTGACGGTCGAATCGGACTTCGGCACAACGCATGTCACTGTCTGCGGCAGCGACGACGCGCCGCCGGTCGTCCTGCTGCCCGGCGGGGGAGCGACGTCGACGGTGTGGTTCGCCAACGCCGCCGCGCTCGCCGGCCGGTACCGGGTGCTGGCCGTGGATCCGATCGGTGACGTGGGTCGGAGCGTCGCGCACGGAAGGCCCGTGCGCGACGTGGACGACCTGCGGTCGTGGCTCGACGGCGTCGCCGCGGCGCTCGGCCTGTCCTCGTTCCACCTGGCCGGCCACTCGTACGGGGCCATGGTCGCGCTCGCCTACGCACTCGAACGCCCCGAGCGGATCCGCAACATGGTGTTGCTCGATCCGAATTCGTGCTTCGTCCGGATGCGCGCCGGATACCTGGCTCGCGCGGTCCCGCTGCTGCTGCGGCCCAGCGGAGACCGCCAGCGACGATTCCTGCGCTGGGAGACCGGCGGCCGGTCACTCGACGAGGACTGGCTCGAGCTCGTCGCCCTCGGTGCCGAGCACTTCCCGGCGGGCAAGCTCGTCGTCCCGAAACGTCCCGCCCGCCGCGCCCTCGCCGGACTCGCCGTGGACACGACGGTCGTCCTCGCGGCCGGCAGCAAGGTCCACGACAGTGCGACGGTGGCGGCCACGGTCGAGGCCGCGAGTCCGCGGCTGCGCCCGGTGCTCGTCGAGGGCGCGACGCACCACACGATGCCCATGGTCCCGGCCGCGGAGGTGAACGCCGCCGTTCTCGGCGCGCTCGGCTGACCACCGGCTGCCGCACGGTCTCGTTCAGTGGGAACGGCGATGTGCGGCACGTCACAAGCCCCTACGTTCGGTCGGCAACAGGGCCGTGCGCATCGGCGTCCGTCCTGAAATCGATTGTGCGCGCGAGCGCTTCGAGGAAGGGGCGAGATGCCGGTCGCAACGGGCAGGTTTTCCATCCGGCGGTGGACGGCCGCCCTCGGAACGTGCGCGGTGCTCGTGACCGCGTGCGGCTCCGAGGTGTCCGAGAATTCGGGCGTCGCCGACCCCGCGATCCCGCTGCGCTACGCGACGGTCTTCGGCGCGTCCTCCTTCGACCCGCACAAGACGAAGATCACCAGTGACGCCACGATGCTCAACCTGGTCTACGACCGGCTCGTGCACCGCGACGTCGACGCGCAACCCGTCCCCGGCCTGGCCGAATCGTGGGAGCTGACGGACGAGTCCCTCACCCTGCATCTGCGCGAGGGGGTGAGCTTCGCCGACGGTTCCCCCGTGGACGCGGCCGCCGTCCAGGCCAACCTGAACCGCGCGCTCGAACCGGACTCGGTGACGGCACCGATGCTCGCCGGGGTCACCGGCATCACGACTCCCGACGAGCGCACCGTCGTGCTCGCGCTGGACCGGCCCGGCGCGCAACTCGTCCTCGCGCTGTCCGACCTGCCGGGAATGATCGTCGACCCCGACGCATTCGGGACACCGGAGAAGAACGCCGCGCTGGCCCTCGCCCCGGCCGGTGCCGGCCGTTACACGGTCACCCGCGCGCAGCCGGGCGCCGAGTACGAGTTCACCGCGCGGCCCGGCTACTGGGATCCCGACGCGGTCCGCACCGACAGCGTGGTGTGGACGGTGATGACCGACCCACAGGCCCGCCTCGCCGGCGTCACCTCCGGAGACCTCCACGCCGCCATCACGACCCCGCTGACCATCGATGCCGCCGAGCAGCAGGGCCTGCGCGTCGAGACGGCGCTGCGGCTCGACCACATGGCCGTCAACCTCAACCGGTCGCGCGGGGAGTTCGGCAAGCTCGAGGTGCGGCAGGCGCTGGCGCACGCGATCGACCGGCAGGCCATCGCCGACACGGCGATGGAAGGTCACGCCGAGGCCGCGACGCAGAACTTCCCGAAGGACTACTTCGCCTACGAGCCCGACCTGGCCGACGCCTACCCGTACGACCCGGACAGGGCACGACAGCTCCTGGCGCAGGCAGGACTGCCGAACGGGTTCTCCTTCACCGCCATCCTGCTCAACCTGCCCGAGAACGTGCAGGTCGCGCAGATCGTGCAGCAACAGCTCGCCGAGGTCGGCATCGACATGCAGCTGAAGCCGATGCCGCCGTCCGAAGCCTCCCCGACGTTCAACCGCGGGGACGCCGACGCCATCGTCACCACCTTCACCGGCCGGTCCGATCCCGCCCTGCTGTTCTCCTCGCTGTACGGGGCGCAGTCGCCGCAGAACCCGTCCCGCAGCACGGCCCCCGGATTCCAGGAGGCCCTGGATGCGGCCAACCGCGAGTCCGAACTGCAGGCGCGTGCCGACAAGCTCGGCGACGTGTCGAAACTGGTGAGCGACAACGCGCTCGCGATCCCGCTGGTGTTCTTCGAGCTCGGCTCCACCCTGACCGATCAGGTCGTGGGCTACGAACCCACCCTGCTCGTCGACGAGTGGCGCGGCGTCGGCGTCGCCGCCCCGTGAACCCGTCGACGACCCGAATCACCCCGAGGACTGTCATGTTTCGCAGATCGATGAAGGCCGCCCTGTCCGTGCTCGCCGTCGCTGTCGCGGTGGCCGGGTGCGGCAGCTCCGCGGCGACGGACGCCGCGCAGACCGCCGACCCGAACGCGACGTTGCGCTACGCCACCACCTACGGCGCGTCGTCGTTCGACCCGCACAAGACGAGAATCACCAGCGACTCGATCATGCTCAATCTGGTCTACGACCGGCTGGTGCACCGTGACCGGGACGCGAACCCGATTCCCGGGCTCGCCGAGTCGTGGGAGTTCGCCGACGACGGCTCCACCCTGACGCTGCGTCTGCGGCAGGACGTGACGTTCTCCGACGGCACCCCGTTCGACGCGGCCGCGGTGGTGGCCAACCTCGAACGCGCGATGCAGCCCGACTCGATCACCGCCGCCATGCTCGCCGGTGTCGCCGCGGTCGAGGCGCCCGACCCGCAGACCGTGGTGCTGCGGCTCGACGGCCCGGGCGGGCAGCTCGTGCTCACCCTCTCCGACCTGCCCGGAATGATGGTCAACCCCAACGCGTTCGGCACCCCCGACAAGGACGCCGCCCTGGTACTGACCCCGGCCGGCACCGGTCGCTACACCGTCGCGCAGGCACAGCCCGGTGCGCAGTACGAATTCATCGCCCGGGACGGCTACTGGGATCCGGAGGCGGTGCAGTCCCGCGCCTTCGAGTGGATCGTCATGACCGATCCGCAGACCCGGGTGAGCGCGGTGGCCTCCGGCCAGCTCGACGCCGCGATCGCCACGCCGCTGTCCGTCGACCCGGCCGAGCAGCAGGGCCTCGAAGCGGACGTGCAGACCACCCTCAACAACTACGTGCTCAACCTCAACCGGACCCGCAGCGAATTCGGCCGGCTCGAGGTGCGGCAGGCCCTCGCCCACGCCGTCGACCGGGAAGCCGTGGTCGAGACCGCCCTCGAGGGGCACGGCGAAGCCGCCAGCCAGAACTTCCCCTCCGGGTACTTCGCGCACAACGCCGCCCTCGACGGCCAGTACGCCTTCGACCCCGAACGCGCGAAGGCCCTGCTCGCGCAGGCCGGCGTGCCGAACGGGTTCTCGTTCGTCGCCGGTGCGTCGAACCTGCCGGAGAACCAGCTCATCGCGCAGATCATGCAGGAACAGCTCGCGCGGGTGGGCATCACGATGGAGATCCGGTCGATGACGCCGACCGATCTCAATCCCGCGTTCAACCGCGGCGAACTCGACGCCATCCTCACCACTCTGACCGGGCGCGCCGAACCGTCGCTGCTGCTGACCTCGTACTACGGGCAGGACTCGCCGCAGAACCCGTCGCACGACGACATCCCCGGCTTCCGGGCGGCGATGGAGGCGGCCAACCGGGCCACCGACCCCGACGAACGTGCCGCCCTGCTCGGGGAGGTCAACGCCGTGGTGATGGACCACGCCGCGATGCTGCCCGTCGCGTTCGCCGAACTCGGCGCGATCACCTCCGGCACCGTCGTCGGCTACGAGCCGAGCCGGGTGCTCGACGAGTGGCGCGGAGTGGGAGTGGCCGCGCCGTAACGCCCGTCTCCATCCCCCGCCGAGAAACGGAGAACATCATGGCTCGTCGCACGAGACTCGCCCTGGGCGCCGCGCTGGCCGTCGCGCTCCTCGCCGGGTGCGGTTCCGCCGGCACCGCGCCGTCCGACGTCGTCGATCCGCAGGCGACGCTGCGGTACGCGACCACCTACGGGGCGTCGTCGTTCGACCCGCACAAGACCCGGGTCGCGCAGGACAACATCATGCTGACCCAGGTGTACGACCGGCTGGTGCACCGCGACCGGGACGCGAATCCGATTCCGGGACTGGCCGAGTCGTGGGAGTTCTCCGACGACGGGCGCACCCTCACCTTCCGTCTGCGGGAGGGCCTGCAGTTCCAGGACGGCACCCCGCTGGACGCACAGGCGGTCCGGGCCAATCTCGAACGCGCCCAGGAGCCGGACTCGATCACCACGACGATGCTCGCTCCGGTCGAGGCGATCGAGACCCCCGATCCCACCACGGTGGTGCTGCGGTTGAACGGGCCCGGCACGCAACTCGTCCTGACGCTGTCCGATCTGCCGGGAATGATGGTCAGCCCGAATGCCTTCGGCACGCCGGACAAGGACGCCGCCCTGGTGCTGCGGCCGGTCGGTGCGGGCCGGTACACCGTGGCCGACGCGCAGCCCGGCGCGTCGTACGACTTCGCGGCCTGGGACGGCTACTGGGATCCGGAGTCGGTGACCGCCGAGCGTTTCGAATGGGAGGTCGTCACCGACCCACAGACCCGCATCAACGCGCTGGCGTCGGGCGAACTCGACATCGCGATGGCCACGCCGCTCTCCATCGACCCCGCTGCCTCCCAGGGGCTGAACTCGCAGGTGCAGACGAGCCTGAACCACTACGTCCTGCACTTCAACCGCACCCGCAGCGAATTCGGCAAGGTCGACGTGCGCCGGGCGCTGAGCACCGCGATCGACCGGCAGGCCCTCGTCGACTCCGCCCTCGAAGGTCACGGCGAGGCGGCCAGCCAGAACTTCCCGCAGGGCTACTTCGCCTACAACCAGGAGCTGGCCGACCGCTACGCCTACGACGAGCGGGCCGCCCGCGAGACACTCGCGGCGGCCGGACTGCCGGACGGGTTCACCTTCACCGCCGGGGTGATGAACCTGCCCGAGAACGAGCGGATCGCGCAGATCGTCCAGCAGCAACTCGACGCGATCGGCGTCACCATGCAGATCCGGCTGCTCAGCCCCGCCGAGATGTCGCCGGTCTTCAACCGCGGTGAGCTCGACGCCGTGCTGACCACCTTCTCCGGACGGGCCGATCCGTCGCTGCTGCTGACCACGTACTTCGCCCCGGACTCGCCGCAGAACCCGTCGCACGACGTCACCCCCGGCTTCGCCGAGGCCCTGGCCGCCGCGAACGCCGAACCGGACCAGCAGGCCCGCGGACAGCTCCTCGGCGAGGTCTCCGCCACGGTCGTGGACCAGGCACTGATGATCCCCCTGGCCTTCTCCGACCTCGGCGCCACCCTCACCGACCGGGTCGTCGGCTACCAGCCGTACCGCGCACTGGACGAATGGGGCGGGATCGGCCTCACCGCCGCCGAATGACCGCGGCGGCACCGCCCCGAGCGACACCTCGACAGATGTAAAGGACCGGCAGGATGCTTCGATTGATCGGGCAACGGCTGCTCGCGGTGCTACCGCTGCTGCTGATCGCCACCGCCATCACCTTCGGCCTGATCTTCCTGATCCCCGGCGATCCCGCACACTGGATCGCCGGCGAGACCGCGACACCCGAACAGATCGAACTGGTGCGCACCGAACTCGGACTCGACCAGCCCGTCGTCGTGCAGTACGCCGACTTCCTCGGCGGACTGGTGCGGGGTGATCTGGGCACCAGCTTCACCTACAAGGCGCCCGTGCTCGAGATGATCGTCGACCGGCTGCCGGTCACCGTGTCCCTGACCCTGGTGGCGGTGCTCGTCGCGCTGGCCGTCGGCATCCCGGCCGGCATCGTCGGCGGCAGCCGGCCGGGCAGCTGGCAGGACCGCGCCACCAGCGTCGGCTCCACCCTGGGCGTCGCGACCCCGAACTTCGTCCTCGGCCTCATCCTGGTCCTCGTCTTCGCGCTGCAACTGAGGGTGCTGCCCGCCACCGGCTACACCCCGCTCGCCAAGGGCGTGTGGCCGTGGCTCAGTCACCTGTTGCTGCCGGCGATCGCGCTCGGCCTCGCCGCCGCCGCCGAGATCGCCCGCCAGTTGCGCAGTTCCATGATCGAGGTGATGCAGCAGGACTTCGTGCGCACCGCCACCGCCAAGGGACTCGGGCGGCGCTCGGTCCTGTGGAAGCACGCCCTGAAGAACGCGTTCATCCCCACCGCGACCGTGCTCGGCATGCAGATCGCGTTCCTGCTCGGCGGCACGGCCGTCATCGAGTCGGTGTTCGGGCTCAAGGGACTCGGCGACTTCGCCGTGCAGGCGGTGCTGTCCGGCGACCTGCCCGCCATCCAGGGCGTCGTCATCTTCGGTGTCTTCGCCACCTTCGTGATGAGCCTGCTCGTCGACATCTCGTACGGGTACCTCAACCCTCGGACCAGGAGCGCGGCATGAGCGACACCCTCACCCCCTCGCAGCCCGTCGTGGAGGCGGCGCCGGCCGCCGTCGAATCGCCGCGCCGCAGGTTCCTGCGCCGGTTCCGGGGCCGGCGGGCCGCCGTCGCCGCGGCGGTGTTCCTGGCCCTGATCACCGTGCTCGGGCTCGCCGCCCCGTTGATCGCCCCGCACGACCCGCTGGTGCAGGAACTCACGGCCCGCCGGCTGCCGCC
>NZ_AJFC01000388.1:0-4862 GCF_000256505.1 Rhodococcus sp. P14
GCTACCTGCTCGGCACCGACAACCTCGGCCGGGACACCCTGTCGCGGTTGCTGTACGGCGCCCGCGTCGCGGTCACCGCCGCGGCGATCTCGGTGACCGTCGGCCTGCTCATCGGCGTGATCCCCGCCCTCGTGGCCGGGTTCCTCGGCGGCCGCTGGGACGCGCTGCTCTCCCGCATCGCCGACGCGTTCCTCAGCTTCCCGCCGTTGCTGCTGGCGATGGCGATCGTCGGCGTCATGGGACCCGACCTCACCAACGCCATGTTCGCGATCGGAATCGTGTTCGGCCCGAGGTTCTTCCGCGTCGTGCGCGGCGCGGTGATCGCGGTGCGGGAGAACACCTTCATCGAGGCGTCCCGCAGCATCGGCACCCCCACCGCGCGGATCGTGCGCCAGCACATCCTCCCGCACACCCTCTCCCCGCTCATCGTGCAGATCAGCCTCGCGTGCGGCTTCGCGATGCTCGCCGAATCCTCGCTCAGCTTCCTCGGACTCGGCGTGCAACCACCGGACCCGAGCTGGGGGCGGATGCTGGCCGAGGGCCGCGAGGCGTGGAACTACACCGCCTGGCCCGTGCTGATCCCCGCCGTCGCGATCATCCTCGCCGTGCTCGCCTGCAACACCCTCGGCGACGGGATCCGCGATTCGGTGGGCCGCGAGAATCGGAGCGAGAAGTGACCGAACCCCTGTTGAGCGTCGACGGTCTCGGCGTCGAGTTCGCCACCGCGTCCGGCTGGACGCCGGTGCTGCAGGACGTCTCCTTCGACGTCGCGGCCGGGCAACTCGTCGGCCTCGTCGGCGAATCCGGCTCCGGCAAGTCCGTCACCTGCTCGTCGGTGCTGCGGCTGCTGCCGCCCCGGCAGTCCCGCACCGTCGCCGGTCGCATCCGCTTCCAGGGCCGCGACCTGCTGACCATGCCGTCGCGCGAACTGGAAGCGGTGCGCGGCAACGACATCGCCATGATCTTCCAGGAGCCGATGACGAGCCTGAACCCGGTGTTCACGGTCGGCGACCAGATCGCCGAAGTGGTACGGCGGCACCGCCGCGTCAACCGGAAGGCGGCGACGGCCCGCGCGGTCGAGGTGCTCGACCTCGTCGGCATCCCCGACGCCGCCCGCCGGATCCGGCAGTACCCGCACGAGTTCTCCGGCGGCATGCGGCAGCGGGTGATGATCGCGATGGCGCTGGCGTGCGAGCCGAAGCTCCTCATCGCCGACGAACCCACCACCGCGCTCGACGTCACCATCCAGGCGCAGGTGCTCGACCTGATCCGCGAGATGGCCGGCCGGTTCGGGATGGGCGTGCTGTTCGTGACCCACGACCTGGGGGTGGTCGCCGACCTGTGCACCGAGGTCGTCGTGATGTATGCGGGGCAGGTCGTCGAACGGGCCCGCACCGAGCCGCTGTACGCGACGCCCCGCCACCCGTACACCGCGGGCCTGCTGCGTTCGGTGCCCGACGTGGGCGGGCGCAGCGAACTGCACACCATCGCAGGCTCACCGCCGCCGCCCGGCTCGATCCCCGTCGGCTGCCGGTTCGCGCCGCGCTGCCCCCACCGGGCCGACGAGTGCGCCGCCGACGTGCCGCTGCTCGCCGTGGGCGACGACCGGACGGCGCGCTGCGCCCGGGTGACCGATCTGATCCTGGAGGGAACCGTATGACCGTCGTCGAGAAGGACACGAACGCGCCGCTGCTGAGCGTGCGGGGCCTGCGGGTCGAGTTCCCGGTGCGGGGGCGCGCGTTCGCGAAGAAGCGCACGATCCGCGCGGTGGACGAGGTGGGGTTCGACATCCGGGCCGGCGAAACCTTCGCCCTGGTCGGAGAATCCGGCTCCGGGAAGTCCACCACCGCGCGCGGCATCCTGCGGCTGGTGGACGTCGCCGCCGGGTCGGTGGTACTCGACGGTGTCGACGTCACCGCCCTGGGAAAGTCGGAGCTGCGCACCGCGCGCCGCGACATGCAGATGGTGTTCCAGGACCCGTACTCGTCGCTGGATCCGTCGCGCACGGTCGGCGACGCCGTCGCCGAACCGCTCGAGGTGCACACCGACCTCGACGCCGCTGCCCGCCGCCGCAAGGTCGAGCAGCTGCTCGAACAGGTGGGGCTGCGGCCCGAACACGCCGAGCGCTACCCGTACGAGTTCTCGGGCGGGCAGCGCCAGCGCATCGCCATCGCCCGGGCCATCGCGGTGGAGCCGAAACTGGTCGTCGCCGACGAGGCGGTGAGCGCCCTCGACGTCTCCACCCAGAACCAGGTGATCGCGCTGCTCGAGGAGCTCTCCGCCGAGCTGGGCATCGCGTACCTGTTCATCGCGCACGACCTCGCGGTGGTCCGGCACATCGCCCACACCACGGCGGTGATGTACCTGGGCCGGATCGTCGAGTGGGGTCCGTCGGAGCGGCTGTTCACCGAGCCGGCGCACCCGTACACGCAGGCGCTGCTGTCGGCGGTGCCCGTGCCGGATCCGGCACGGCAGCGCCGCCGCGAACGGATCCGGCTCACGGGCGAGCTGCCCGACCCGGCGAACCCGCCCGCCGGGTGCGCATTCAGTACCCGCTGCCCGAAGGTGCTGCCGGTGTGCCGGGAACGCCGCCCCGAGATCACCGAGGTGCCCGGGGGCGGGCAGGTGGCCTGCCACCTGGCGTGACACCCGCTGACGGACGGCGCTCAGGGCGGCGGCACGTCGTCGGTCCGATCACCGGCTGCCAGGGCGGTGTCCACCACGATCTCCGAGTGCAGGGTCCGGTGCACCGGACAGCGGTCGGCGATCTCGAGCAGGCGCTGCCGCTGTTGCTCGTCGAGATCACCGGCGAGCCGGATCACGCGTTCGACCCTGTCGAGCCGCCCCGTCCGGGTCTCGCAGTCCTCGCAGTCGGCGGCGTGGATGCGGCTGTGATGCAAGGAAACCGACACGTTCTCGAGCGGCCACTGCTTGCGGTCGGCGTACATGCGCAGCGTCATCGACGTGCAGGCGCCGAGGGAGGCGAGCAGCAGGTCGTACGGTGACGGCCCGGTGTCGTCGCCTGCGGGAGGGGGTTCGTCGGCGGTCACCAGGTGCCGGCCCATGGTGATGCGCTGCCCGAACCGGGTGGCTCCGTTCCACGAGACGTCGACGACGCCCTCGGCCGGGGACGGCTGCGGCGCGGTGTGCTCGTCGAGGTATCTGCCCACCCAGACCGCCAGCGTCGAGGCGACGAACCGGGCGTCGGACTGCCGGGTGAGCAGGTGGTCGGCGCCGTCGACGGACAGGAAGGACTTGGGGTGACGGGCCGCCTCGAAGATCTGCCGGGCGTTGTCGATGTCGACGGTGTCGTCGTCGGGGGAGTGCATCACCAGCAGCGCGGCACCGAGCTTGTCGATCTGCTCGGTCGCCGCAGGGGCGCCGATCGTGACCACGGCTCGCGCCTCGGGCACGTGCTCGGTCGCCGCGAGGACGGCCGCGCCCCCGAAGGAGTGGCCGATCAGGACGCTGGGAGCGGCGTAGTGGTCGCGTAGGTGATTCGCGGCGTGCACGAGAGCGGCGACCTCGGACTCCGAGGCGGTGCCCTGGCAGCCGACGCGCAGGACGCCGAGGCCGTGCTCGGTGAGGGTCTCCGAGATCCGCGACGCTGCCGTGCCGGAGCGGTGGGCGAACAGTGCGAACGCGCGCGGCGGGCCTCCCGGCAGATCCAGCACCGCCGTCGATTCCGTGCCGCCGGAGCCGGCGACGGGGATCTTCTCGCTGTGCATGGTGCCCGCCCTCTCGCCCTTTCCCGGAGGCTATCTCGTTCCCGGGAGGGACCACAGAGGATTCGGCGCCCTCCGCGGATCAGTACAGCGGGCCGCCGCCGAACGCCCCCCGGTGCGAATCCGGTTGATTGCCTTCGACGTCGACGACCCCGTAGTCGAGGGCGGTCTCGGCGGTGATCAGGGTGTGCCCGCTGCGCTTGTTCACCTTCGGGTCGTTCGCGAGCGCGACGATCACCCGTCCGACGAATTCGGGGGTCTCGGCGTTGGCGAGGGAGAAGCCCTCGAAGTTGTCGATGCCGCGGGCGAGCATGGCCTCGTTCTTGACCAGCCCCGGCCACACCGACAGGGCGGTCACACCGGTCCCGCGCAGGTCCACGGCCATGTCGGCGGCCATCTTGTCCAGCCCCGCCTTCGAGATGCCGTACAGCACCGAGTGCAGGTAGCCGCGCGTGCCGAACGAGGAGATGTTGACGATCGTTCCGCTGCCGCGCGGCACCATGAGCTTCGCCGCCTCGACGGACGCGACGTAGTGCGCACGCAGCCCGAGGCCGACGAGCGAGTCCCAGTCCGAGAGTGGGCGCTGCCAGAACGGCTCGGAGAAACCCGCGAAACCGGGCGGCCCGGCCCACACGTTGTTCACCAGCAGGTCCAGCCGGCCGCCCTGCTCGTCGGCGATGCGCCGGAACAGCGCCTGGATCTGCTCGTCGTCGGTGTGGTCGCACTGCACGGCGATGCCGGTCCCGCCGCGGGCGGTGACCTCGGCGGCGGTGCGGTCCAGTGGGCCGTCGGTGCCGACCGGGCCGCGGGCGGTGACGTAGACGGTCCAGCCGTCGGAGCCGAGTGTGCACGCAACGCCCTTGCCGACGCTGCGGCTCGCGCCGGTGACGAGGGCTACCTTGTGTTCGGTCATGTCTTCGGTCATCTGATGTGCGGCGCGATACTGCCTCGTTCACGAGGGAGAGGAAGCGCCGTCCTCCTTTCGGGGGAGTGGTGGTGTCGGGCGAACCTGTCGGTGGGGTCGGTTAGCGTGCCGGCATGGGGGTCGAGGTGGTGCGCTACAACTACCGGTTGCGGCCGGGCACCACCGCCGCGGCTGCCCTGATCGAGGAGTGGCATCGCTGCCGGTTCCTGTGG
>NZ_AJFC01000389.1:0-535 GCF_000256505.1 Rhodococcus sp. P14
GAAGCGCTCTCCCGCTGAGCTAATCGCGCGAGGTGGAGACGGGAATCGAACCCGTGTGCACGGCTTTGCAGGCCGTTGCCTCACCACTCGGCCACTCCACCGTAAAAGGTCGAGTCCAACCTCTCGAGCGGATGACGGGATTCGAACCCGCGACCCTCACCTTGGCAAGGTGATGCGCTACCAGCTGCGCTACATCCGCATCGCACCGCCCGGCGCCGTGCTCTCCGTGGTGCGGTTGAGAACATTAGCCGACCATCGTCAGAACACACAAATCTGCAGGTGAGGGCATGGACGAGCCGTCCTGGTGGATCCTGCCCGGCCCGTTCCGGCGGCGGGTCGGGCCAGCGAGCGCCGGCTGGGCGATCCGTTCGGTGAGGGGCACGGAACTCGCGCCCCCTCGGGGCGCGGCATCCCGACGCGGTATCGAAAACACAGGCGACCAGGCGATTCGTGTTCATCCGATGGGCGTGTTAATGTTCCTTCTCGTTCGAGCCGCTGCGAAGCGGCCCGGTCCCGTGGCTCAGTGGAAGAGCGT
>NZ_AJFC01000390.1:0-28583 GCF_000256505.1 Rhodococcus sp. P14
GCTGGTTCGATCCCAGCCGGGACCACAGCACCGACGAAGGGCACCCCACGGGGTGCCCTTCGTCGTTTCCGGGCCGGCGCGGTTCGCGTCCGGCCGGAACGTGTCGGCGACGGAGCGGCGGTGACCTGCGCGTTCACCGAACCGCGCTGCGCTGATGGCAGGATTGCGGTCGGTGTGAGGAGGATGCGACTGATGAGCGTCGCCGACAACAACTGGCCCCTGGTCGGGGCCACAGGAGCACGATTCGGATCGGCCGGCCGCCGGCGCAAGGATCACCCGGCACCCGGCGCCGCCGACCGCGGAGCGGCCACGCCCGCGGTGGACGCCCCGACCACGGGGACCTCCGCGGCCGTCGCCGTCCCCGCGTCGCAGCCGATGCCCGCGGTCCCGAGGCACACGGCGGCCACGAGGGAGGAAGAACCGATCGGGCAGCAGCCCTCCTTCGTCCGTCCCTTCGTGCGCAGCCAGGGCCGGACCCGCTCCGAGGTGGATCTCCCGCTCGAGGTCCTCGTCTCCGCCGTGAGCGACGCCGAGGGAACTGCGGGTCTCGAGGAGCACCGCACCATCCTGGCGCTGTGCGCCGAACCGCGGTCCATCATGGAGATCGCGGCCCTGGCCCGACTGCCTCTGGGCGTCGCACGTGTCCTGGTGGGAGATCTCGCCGCCACGGGAGAACTCACCGTCCACCGCACCGCCGACGGACTCGGACCCGACGCCCAGTTGCTGTCTCGGGTCCTCGGCGGCCTGCGTCGGCTCTAGCCCGCCCGACGCCCGGCAGTGCCCGGGTGAACTGCCGTTCCGGGTGGTGTCGATAGCATGGTCTGGTTGCCGGACGCGTGGCATACCCCGCGGCGTCGGCGGCACCCATCACCGGCACGAGCCCGAGGAGCCCACCACAGTGACGACGCCCGCATCCGTAGACCCCACCGTGCTCGTCCGGGTGCCCGCGGGGACCACTGCCGGTGCCGCCCTCCGGGAGGCGGGCCTGCCCAACAGCGGGCCCGACGCGGTCGTCGTGGTCCGCGACGAGGAGGGGCGGCTGCGGGACCTGTCGTGGACGCCGGAACAGGACACCCAGGTCGAGCCGGTCGCCGCCGCCACCGAGGACGGCCGCTCCGTCATCCGGCACTCCGCGGCACACGTCCTCGCCCAGGCGGTGCAGCAGGAGTTCCCCGAGGCCAAGCTCGGCATCGGTCCCCCGATCAAGGACGGCTTCTACTACGACTTCCAGGTCGACCGCCCCTTCACTCCCGAGGACCTGACGAAGCTCGAGAAGCGCATGAAGCAGATCGTCAAGGGGGCGCAGCGGTTCTCCCGCCGCGTCGTCGAGAGCCTGGACGACGCACGCGAGGAACTGAAGAACGAGCCGTTCAAGCTCGAGCTGATCAGCGAGAAGTCGGCCGGAAACAGCTCCCTGGACGAGGACCCCGAGATCATGGAGGTCGGCGGCAAGGAACTGACGATCTACGACAACCTCAATCCGCGCACCGGCGAGAAGATCTGGGCCGATCTGTGCCGCGGTCCGCACATCCCCACCACCAAGTACATCCCGGCGTTCAAGCTCACCCGCAGCTCCGCCGCCTATTGGCGCGGCGACCAGGACAATGCCGGTCTCCAGCGCATCTACGGCACCGCGTGGGAGTCCGCGGAGGCGCAGGAGCGCTACCTCGAGCTGCTCGCCGAGGCCGAGCGCCGTGATCACCGCAAGCTCGGCAACGAGCTCGACCTGTTCAGCTTCCCCGACGAGCTCGGCTCCGGCCTCCCGGTGTTCCACCCCAAGGGCGGCATCATCCGCCAGGAGATGGAGAACTACTCCCGCAAGCGGCATGTCGAGGCCGGCTACGAGTTCGTGTACTCCCCGCACATCACGAAGGGTCACCTCTACGAGGTGTCCGGCCATCTCGACTGGTACCGCGACGGCATGTTCCCCGCGATGCACATCGACGAGGAACTGGCCGAGGACGGCACCGTGCGCAAGCCGGGCCAGGACTACTACCTCAAGCCGATGAACTGCCCGATGCACAACCTCGTCTTCCGGTCCCGCGGCCGGTCCTACCGCGAGCTGCCGCTGCGGCTGTTCGAATTCGGCTCGGTGTACCGGTACGAGAAGTCCGGCGTCGTCCACGGTCTGACCCGGGTGCGTGGCATGACGCAGGACGACGCGCACATCTACTGCACCCGCGAGCAGATGCGCGACGAGCTGACCACGACCCTGAACTTCGTCCTCGACCTGCTCAAGGACTACGGCCTCGAGGACTACTACCTCGAGCTGTCGACGAAGAACCCCAAGAAGTTCGTCGGCGACGACGCCCTGTGGGAGGAGGCCACCGAGACCCTGCGCGAGGTCGGCGAGGCCTCCGGGCTCGATCTCGTGCCGGATCCGGGCGGTGCCGCCTTCTACGGCCCCAAGATCTCCGTCCAGGTTCAGGACGCGCTCGGGCGCAGCTGGCAGATGTCGACGATCCAGCTCGACTTCAACCTGCCCGAGCGATTCGAGCTCGAGTACACCGGCCCCGACGGCAGCAAGCACCGGCCGGTGATGATCCACCGGGCCCTGTTCGGTTCGATCGAGCGCTTCTTCGGCGTGCTCACCGAGCACTACGCGGGTGCCTTCCCGGCGTGGCTCGCCCCCGTCCAGGTCGTCGGGATTCCCGTCGCGGAGGCCTTCGAGGATCACCTGTTCGACGTCACCCGGCAGTTGAAGGCCGCCGGGGTGCGGGCCGAAGTCGACACCAGCGACGACCGGATGCAGAAGAAGATCCGCAACCACACCACGCAGAAGGTGCCGTTCATGCTGCTCGCGGGCGAGCGTGACGTCGCCGCCGGCGCGGTCAGCTTCCGGTTCCGCGACGGTACGCAGGTCAACGGGGTACCCGTGGCCGACGCGGTCCGTCTGGTGACCGAGTGGATCGAGCGGCGGGAGAACGCCTCGCCCACCGCGGAGCTCGTCGCTCCCGTCGACCGCGGCGGCGCCGCATGAGCGGGGACTGCTCCGACGACGCCCTCGTCGATCGGGGTGCCGGCGAACCCGATCACCTCCAGCGACTGTGGTCCCCGCACCGCATGTCGTACATCGCGGAGGCGCCCCGCTCCAAGGAGGCGCCCTACGAGCCCTTCACCGACATCCCGAAGATGCGGGACGAGGAGGGCCTCGTCGTCGCGCGCGGCGAGCACGTGTACGCGGTGCTCAACCTGTATCCCTACAACCCCGGCCATCTGATGGTCGTGCCGTACCGGCGGGTCGCCAACCTCGAGGACCTCACCCCCGAGGAGAGCACCGAGCTGATGTCGTTCGCGCAGCGGGCGATCCTGGTCATCAAGAGCGTCTCGCGGCCGCACGGCTTCAACGTGGGGCTCAACCTCGGGGCCGCCGCCGGGGGCTCACTCGCCGAGCACCTGCACCTGCACGTGGTGCCGCGGTGGGGTGGCGACGCCAACTTCATCACCGTTCTCGGCGGCGCCAAGGTCATGCCGCAGCTGCTGCGCGACACCCGCGCGTTGCTCGCTGCGGCCTGGAACGACTGACACCGGCCCGAACCGAACGCCGTCCCCGCGACTATATGGTTGTCGCCGTTCGCAGGCATGGCAGGATCGTGTCCCGGACGCAACGATGTGACGAAAGACGGGGGTCGGTGGGATGCTCAGCTTCTTCGGGCGTGCGTCGGTGTCGAAGGTCACCGCGCCGCTCGGCAGGGCCCTGATCCGCACCGGCCTCACGCCGGACGCGGTGACACTGATCGGCACCGTCGCCACGATCGCCGCCGCCGTGACGCTGTTCCCGATGGGGCAGTTGTTCTGGGGTGCGATGGTGATCGGGCTGTTCGTGATGTTCGACATGCTCGACGGCGCCATGGCGCGGGCCCGAGGTGGCGGCACCCGCTTCGGCGCGGTCCTCGACGCCACCTGTGACCGGGTCGCCGACGGTGCGATCTTCGCCGGGCTCGCCTGGTGGGCGGTCTACGAGGAACAGAGCCGGCCGCTGCTGGTCGCCACCCTCATCTGCCTCGTCACCTCCCAGGTCATCTCCTATGCCAAGGCCCGCGCGGAAGCGAGCGGCCTGTCCGCCGACGGCGGCTTGATCGAACGTCCCGACCGGCTCGTCATCGTCCTGGTCGGCGCCGGCTTCACCGGGCTCGGCCTGTGGTGGGCGATCCACGCCGCAATGTGGCTGCTCGCCGCCGGTTCGGTGATCACCGTGTTCCAGCGGGTGCTCGCGGTGCGGCGCTCCCCGGAGGCCCGCGAGCTGCTGCCCCTGCCGTCGTCGACTCCGGCCGACGGAGCACCGTCGTCGGCCCCGGCCGACGGAGACGCCCGATGAGCGTGACGGAACGCGCCTCCGACCTCGGCTACGCCGCGGGATGGCGGCTCGTGCGGGCGCTGCCCGAGTCCACTGCGCGCCGGCTGTTCGACGTCGGGGCCGAGTACGCCGCCCGTCGCGGCGCCGGCCCGCAGCAGTTGCGCCGCAACCTGGCCCGCGTCCTGGGTGTGCCCGCGGCGCAGGTCCCGGACGAGCTGATCCGACAGTCCCTGCGGTCCTACGCCCGGTACTGGCGGGAGGCGTTCCGGCTGCCCTCCATGGACCTCGCCGCGACGGCTGCGGCACTCGACGACGCCGTCGAGGGCCGCGAACACATCGAACAGGCCCTGGCAACCGGGCGCGGTGCAATTCTCGCCCTGCCGCACAGCGGGAACTGGGACATGGCCGGTGTGTGGTGCACGCAGACCTACGGCGGACTGTCCACGGTGGCCGAACGCCTGCGCCCGGAATCGCTCTACCAGCGGTTCGTCGCGTACCGCGAAAGCCTCGGCTTCGAGATCTTCCCCCTCAGCGGCGGTGAGACCCCGCCGTTCGACCGGCTCGAGACCCGGTTGCGCGAGAACCGGATCGTCTGCCTGCTCGGCGAACGCGACCTGGCCCGCAGGGGCGTGCCGGTCACGTTCTTCGGTGAGCCCACCCGCATGCCCGCCGGCCCGGCGAAGCTGGCCGTCGAGACCGGGGCGCCCCTGCTGCCGGTGCACTGCTGGTTCACCGACGACGGCTGGGGTTTCCGGGTCCATCCCGAGATCGACGTCACCGGCGGGATCGGACCGGCGACCCAGGCGCTGGCCGACTGCTTCGCCGCGGACATCGCCGAACACCCGGCGGACTGGCACATGCTGCAACCGCTCTGGCTCGACGACCTCTCCGAGGCCCGCCTGGCCCGGATGGAGGCGCGGTGAAGATCGGCATGGTGTGCCCGTACTCGTTCGACGTACCGGGCGGGGTGCAGGCGCACGTCGTGGACCTGGCGACCGTGCTCATCGAACGCGGCCACCGGGTCAGTGTCCTCGCTCCGGCATCCGACCGCACGGAACTGCCCGACTTCGTCGTCTCCGCCGGACGCGCCGTCGCCATCCCCTACAACGGGTCCGTGGCACGTCTGAGCTTCGGCCCCGTGTCCTACGCGCGGGTCCGGCGATGGATCAACGACAACGACTTCGACGTCCTGCACATCCACGAGCCCAACGCCCCGAGCCTGTCGATGCTCGCCCTGAAGATCGCGGAAGGGCCCATCGTCGCGACCTTCCACACCTCGACGACCAAGTCGCTGGTACTGAGCACGTTCCAAGGTGTGCTGCAGCCGTATCTCGAGAAGATCAGCGGTCGCATCGCCGTGTCCGAGCTCGCCCGCCGCTGGCAGGTGACCTCCCTCGGCTCCGACGCCGTGGAGATCCCCAACGGAGTCGACGTGTCGTCGTTCGCGCACGCCCCCGCGTTGCCCGGGTATCCCCGCGCCGGCCGCACCGTGCTGTTCCTCGGCCGGTACGACGAACCGCGTAAGGGCATGGGGGTGCTGCTCGGCGCGCTGCCCCTGCTCGTCGAGCACTACCCGGACCTGCAGGTCCTCGTGGTCGGCCGCGGGGACGAGGAACGGCTGCGCAAGGAGGCCGGACCGCACGCACGGCACCTGCGGCTGCTCGGCCAGGTGTCCGACGCGGAGAAGGCCTCGGCCATGCGCAGCGCCGACGTCTACTGCGCCCCCAACCTCGGTGGGGAGAGCTTCGGCATCGTGCTCGTGGAGGCGATGGCCGCCGGTACCGCGGTAGTGGCCAGCGAACTCGACGCGTTCCGCCGGGTGCTGCGCGACGGCCGCGCCGGCGTACTCGTCCCGGTGGGCGACTCGGCGGCGCTCGCCGCTTCGATCCGCGGCCTGCTCGACGACGCAGCCCGGCGCCGCGCCCTCGTGGAGGCGGCGAACGAGATCGTCGGCGCGTACGACTGGCCGGTGGTGGCCGAGCAGATCCTGCGCGTATACGAGACCGTCACGGTCGGGGCCGGGCCGGTCCGCGAGGTCCGGTCGTGACATGCAGCCGGGCGACGCCGCCGCGTGAGGGGAGTGGGACGTGACGCTGTCCGCGCTGACCGTACTCGTCCTCGCGCTGGTCACCGCGCTCGTCGTCGCGCTCGGGCTGTGGGCGTACGGCACGGCCAACCGGCTGGACCGGCTGCACGTGCGGTCGGACCTCTCCTGGCAGGCGCTCGACGCCGCCCTGGCTCGCCGCGCCGTGGTGGTGCGCGGGATCGCGGCCTCCGTCCCGGTCGCCGAAGGCCGCCGGCTGGCCGCCCTGGCCGACCGTGCCGAGCGGGCGGACCGTGCCGAACGGGAGTCGGCGGAGAACACGCTGTCGGCCGCCGTGGCCGCGGTCGACACCGAGCGGCTCCGACCGCAGCTGGTGGCCGAACTCGCCGACGCCGAGGCGCGGGTGCTGATCGCCCGCCGATTCCACAACGACGCCGTCCGCGACACCCTGGCATTGCGTGCCCGCCGTCCGGTCCGGTGGCTGCACCTCGGTGGCACGGCGCCGTTGCCCACCTACTTCGAGATCACCGAGCGCACCGGCCCGGCTGCCGCGACGGGCCTGTCGCTCGACGAGACGCGCACCTCGGCGCGGGTCGTGCTGTTCGACCACGAGGGGCGGGTGTTGCTGCTGCGCGGCCACGACCCGACCACGCCGGACGTGCACTTCTGGTTCACCGTCGGCGGCGCCGTCGAGGTGGGGGAGACGTTGCGCGCGGCCGCGGCCCGCGAGGTAGGGGAGGAGACCGGTCTGCCGGTCGCGCCCGGGCAACTGTGCGGACCCCTGTGGCGCCGAGTGGCGGTATTCCCCTTCAACGGGGAACTCATCCGTTCGGAGGAGCTGTTCTTCGCCCTGCAGACGCCCGCCTTCGAACCGGGGAGCAGCGGATTCACGGACCTCGAGCGCCGCATGAGCCTCGAACACCGTTGGTTCGCCGAGAACGAGATCCGGGACCTGCAGCGACGCGGGGAGGCCGTGTACCCGCAGGATCTCGCCGATCTGCTGGGCGAGGCGCGTGACGTCGCCGTACGCCGCGTGGAACCGGAGGTTCGTGCCATCCGGTGAGCTGCGGCGCTCGAGGCAGGCCGTGTCGATGCCCGCGAGGCAGGCCAGGGCCTCGCGACTGGCTATGGGACGGCCGTCCGGCCGCACCTAGAATCGGGAGCGGCGTCGTGACGTGCCCGAATCCGTCCGCCGCGCCAGTCTCTGCAGGCCATACCCCAGGAGTTTGTTGCTGTGAGCAGCCCCGAGTCCGTCCCCACCACCGGTACCGCCCGCGTCAAGCGCGGCATGGCCGAGATGCTCAAGGGCGGCGTGATCATGGACGTGGTCACCCCCGAGCAGGCGAAGATCGCCGAGGACGCGGGTGCCGTCGCCGTCATGGCGCTCGAGCGCGTCCCCGCCGACATCCGCGCCCAGGGAGGCGTGTCCCGCATGTCCGACCCGGACATGATCGAAGGCATCATCGAGGCCGTGTCCATCCCCGTGATGGCCAAGGCGCGTATCGGTCACTTCGTCGAGGCGCAGATCCTGCAGGCCCTCGGCGTGGACTACATCGACGAGTCGGAGGTGCTCACTCCCGCCGACTACGAGAACCACATCGACAAGTTCGCGTTCACCGTGCCGTTCGTGTGCGGCGCCACCAACCTCGGTGAAGCGCTGCGCCGGATCAACGAGGGCGCGGCGATGATCCGTTCCAAGGGTGAGGCCGGCACCGGCGACGTCTCCAACGCCACCACCCACATGCGGAAGATCCGGCAGGAGATCCGGCGGTTGACCTCCCTGCCGGAGGACGAGCTGTACGTCGCGGCCAAGGAACTGCAGGCCCCGTACGACCTGGTCGTCGAGGTCGCCCAGGCCGGCAAGCTGCCGGTGACCCTGTTCACGGCCGGGGGCATCGCCACCCCGGCGGACGCGGCGATGATGATGCAGCTCGGCGCCGAGGGCGTGTTCGTCGGTTCGGGCATCTTCAAGTCCGGCAACCCGGCCGAGCGTGCCGCCGCGATCGTCAAGGCCACCACCTTCTACGACGACCCGGGCGTGCTCGCGAAGGTCTCGCGCGGCCTGGGCGAGGCCATGGTCGGCATCAACGTCGACGACATCCCGGTGCCGCACCGCCTCGCCGAGCGAGGCTGGTGACCCGCACGACCGCCGGCTTTCCCGGGTGCGACGGGAGCCTCCACCGTGTCGGAGGCTCCCGTCGCTCCGTTCCGGGCACCTGCCGCTAGCCTGTCGCAGGACTGGGAAGGAGCCCGCATGGCGAAGATCGAGGAGATCCTGGCGCTCGAACATCTCGAGAAGAACATCTTCCGGGGCGTGGCGACGGAGACGTCGCTGCAACGCACCTTCGGGGGCCAGGTCGCCGGGCAGGCGCTGGTGTCCGCGGTGCGCACCGTCGATCCGGCGTACTCGGTGCATTCGTTGCACGGATACTTCGTCCGTCCCGGTAACCCGGCGAAGCCGATCGTGTATCTCGTCGACCCGATCCGCGACGGCCGGTCGTTCGGCACCCGGCGGGTGACTGCCGTTCAGGACGGGCAGGCGATCTTCACCATGTCCGCATCGTTCCACGTCCAGGACGAGGGCATCGAGCACCAGGACGAGATGCCCCCGGTGCCGGATCCCGAGGAACTCTCCGGCCTCGCGGACTCGGAGGACCCCGGAAACGAGTGGGCCAGGCGGGAATGGCCCGAGTGGGACCTGCGGCGGGTGCCGGAGGACCGCATCTTCCGGCGCACCGGCATCGTGTCCCAGCAGCAGGTGTGGTTCCGGGTCCGGGACCCGCTCCCGGACGACAACGTGCTGCACGTGTGCACCCTGGCGTACATGAGCGACATGACGTTGCTCGGTTCCGCGAGCGTCGCGCATCCCGACGAGAAGACCCAGGGCGCCTCCCTCGACCACGCCATGTGGTTCCTGCGCTCCTTCCGCGCCGACGACTGGTTGCTGTACGACCAGACCTCCCCGTCGGCCGGCTTCGGGCGGGCCCTGACACAGGGACGCATCTTCGACCGGAACGGGCGCATGGTCGCCGCGGTGGTACAAGAGGGATTGACCCGCTACCTGCGTTGATGAGCGGGTGCCCGGTTCCCGGTCCGTGAGCCGGGGCACCTCGGCCCGGCTGCTAGCGTGGACGTCCAGGTTCCGGGCGGGCGTTGCCCGTCCCCGACAGAACAGGCGACAGTGGAAAGTTCTCCGACCATCGGCGTGCTCGCTCTCCAAGGCGACGTCCGCGAGCACCTGACCGCACTCGAAGCGGCCGGCGCCCGCGCGATCGGCGTGCGCCGGCCCGGCGAGCTCGACGCCGTCGACGGCCTGGTGATCCCCGGTGGGGAGTCCACCACCATGAGCCGGCTGTTGCAGGTGTTCGACCTCCTCGAGCCGCTGCGTGCGCGCCTGAAGGCCGGGCTGCCCGCGTACGGATCCTGCGCCGGGATGATCCTGCTCGCCTCGCAGGTCCTCGACACCCGTCCGGACGCCGAGCATCTCGACGCCCTCGACATCACGGTCCGACGCAACGCCTTCGGTCGCCAGGTCGACTCGTTCGAGGCCGACCTCACCGTCGCGGGCATCGAGGGCGACCCGGTGCGTGCGGTGTTCATCCGGGCCCCCTGGGTGGAAGAGGTCGGCCCCGGCGTGGAAGTTCTGGCCACCGTCCCGGAGGGGCCGGCCGCCGGACGGGTCGTCGCCGTGCGCCAGGGCGCCGTGATGGCGACGTCGTTCCACCCGGAGGTCACCGGTGACCTCCGGGTGCACCGGCTGTTCGTCGACACCGTCCGTTCGGGGTCACTGCTCGCGGAGTAGAATCGACCCTCCGAACCAGTCGGACCCGGTCCGACCTCACCTCGCCGGAAGGGGCTCCAATCGAATGAGCGGCCACTCCAAATGGGCCACCACCAAGCACAAGAAGGCGGCCATCGACGCCAAGCGCGGCAAGATGTTCGCGAAGCTGATCAAGAACATCGAGGTGGCGGCCCGGACCGGCGGTGGTGACCCGGCGGGCAATCCGACGCTGTACGACGCCATCCAGAAGGCGAAGAAGAGCTCGGTCCCCAACGACAACATCGAGCGGGCCCGCAAGCGTGGCGCCGGTGAGGAAGCCGGCGGCGCGGACTGGCAGACGATCACCTACGAGGGCTACGGCCCCAGTGGCGTCGCCGTCCTCATCGAGTGCCTCACCGACAACCGCAACCGCGCGGCGGGCGAGGTCCGCACCGCGATGACCCGCAACGGCGGCAACATGGCCGACCCCGGTTCGGTGTCGTACCTGTTCACCCGCAAGGGTGTCGTCGTGCTCGAGAAGAACGGCCGCACCGAGGACGAGATTCTCGAGGTGGTGCTCGAGGCCGGTGCCGAGGAGATCAACGACCTCGGCGACAGCTTCGAGATCGTCTCCGAGGCGGGCGACCTCATCGCCGTGCGCACCGCGCTCGTCGAGGCGGGAATCGACTACGAATCGGCCGATCCGGACTTCCGGGCCTCGGTCGAGGTGCCCGTCGACGCGGAGAGCGCCCGCAAGGTGTTCAAGCTCGTCGACGCGCTCGAGGATTCCGATGACGTGCAGAACGTCTACACCAACGTCGACGTCTCCGACGAGGTCCTCGCCGAACTCGACGCCTGAGTCGGACGGCTCCCGGCCGGGGCTGCGTGTCGGTACCGCGACGCGCCGCCCCGGCCGCTATGCTCTCGAACAGTTGTTCGTAGCGGTCGAGAGGTGAACGGGTGCGCGTGATGGGTGTGGACCCGGGACTGACGCGATGTGGTTTCGGCATCGTGGACACCGGTCGCGGGCGCGAGGTCGCTGCCGTCGCAGTGGATGTCATCCGCACACCTCCCGAGATGGACCTGCCGTCCCGGCTGCTGTGCATCTCCACGGCCGCCGAGGAGTGGCTCGACCGCTTCGAACCCGAGGTCGTCGCCGTCGAGCGGGTGTTCTCCCAGCACAACGTCCGTACCGCGATGGGCACCGCCCAGGCGGGGGGAGTGGTGGCGCTCTCCGCCGCCCGGCGCGGCATCCCGGTGGCCTTCCACACCCCGAGCCAGGTCAAGTCCGCGGTGACCGGAAACGGCTCGGCCGACAAGAAGCAGGTCACGGCGATGGTCACCAAGATCCTGGGCCTCGCCGCCGCCCCGAAGCCCGCGGACGCCGCGGACGCCCTCGCCCTGGCGATCTGCCACTGCTGGCGTGCGCCCATGCTCGCGCGCATGGCCGCCGCCGAAGCCGCCGCGGCCGAACAGAAACGACGGTACGAGGCGCGGCTGCGGGAACAGGCCGCCGCGCGGAAGGCAGGTGCACGGTGATCGCCTCGGTGCGCGGGGAAGTGCTCGAGATCGCCCTCGACCACGTCGTCATCGAATCCGCGGGGGTCGGCTACCGGATCCACGCCACGCCCGCCACCCTCGCCACGCTCCGTCGTGGCGAGGACACCCGCCTGGTCACGGCGATGATCGTGCGCGAGGACTCGATGACGCTGTACGGGTTCCCCGATCCCGACGCCCGGGACCTGTTCGGGTTGCTGCAGACGGTCTCCGGTGTCGGACCCCGACTCGCGATGGCCACCCTCGCGGTGCTCGATCCGGACTCGTTGCGTGCGGCCCTCGCCGACGGCAACACCGCTGCCCTGACCCGGGTCCCGGGCATCGGCAAACGCGGCGCCGAACGCATGGTCGTCGAACTACGGGACAAGGTGGCGGCGTACGCCGGCGCCTCCGCCCCGACGGCGGTGGTCGGCTCACCGATGCGGGACCAGGTGGTCGAGGCTCTCGTCGGGCTCGGTTTCCCCGTCAAGCAGGCGGAACAGTCCACCGACACGGTTCTCGCAGGTGACCCGCACGCCGACACCTCGACCGCGCTGCGGTCGGCGCTGGCTCTGCTGGGCAAGAGCCGATGATCGAGGACTTTCCCACCGAGGGAGCCTCGGACGAGGCTCCGATGACCGCCGAGTACACCGCCGGCGACGGCGACGTCGAGGCGAGTCTGCGGCCCAAGAATCTCGACGACTTCATCGGCCAGCCCCGGGTGCGGGAACAGCTGCAGCTGGTGCTGCGCGGGGCGAAGCTGCGCGGCGGCACCCCCGACCACATCCTGCTGTCCGGCCCACCGGGCCTGGGCAAGACGTCGATGGCCATGATCATCGCCGCCGAACTCGGGTCGTCGCTGCGGCTGACGTCGGGCCCCGCCCTGGAACGGGCCGGCGACCTGGCCGCGATGCTGTCCAACCTCGTCGAGGGGGACGTGCTGTTCATCGACGAGATCCACCGCATCGCGCGTCCCGCCGAGGAGATGCTGTACCTGGCGATGGAGGACTTCCGCGTCGACGTCGTCGTCGGCAAGGGTCCGGGTGCGACGTCGATCCCCCTCGAGGTGGCCCCGTTCACCCTCGTCGGAGCCACGACCCGTTCCGGGGCGCTGACCGGCCCGCTGCGCGACCGGTTCGGCTTCACCGCGCACATGGACTTCTACGAACCGGCGGAGCTACAGCAGATCCTGCTCCGCTCGGCCCGCATCCTCGGCATCGACCTGGGCGAGGAGGCGAGCGCCGAGATCGCCGGCCGTTCCCGCGGCACCCCGCGCATCGCCAACCGGCTGCTGCGACGGGTCCGCGACTACGCCGAGGTCCGCGCCGACGGCGTCATCACCCGCGAGATCGCCCGGGCCGCCCTCGCCGTCTACGACGTCGATGCGCTCGGCCTGGACCGACTCGACCGGGCCGTGCTGGGCGCGCTCGTCCGAAGTTTCGGGGGCGGACCGGTGGGCGTGTCCACCCTCGCGGTAGCCGTCGGTGAGGAGCCCGGCACCGTCGAGGAGGTGTGCGAGCCGTTTCTGGTGCGGGCGGGCATGATCGCGCGTACCCCGCGCGGGCGGGTCGCGACCCAGGCGGCGTGGCTGCAACTCGGGCTGACCCCGCCGCCGGAGGCCGCAACCGGCGGCATCGAGGTGCGGGCCCGCGAACCGCAGCCCGGCCTGTTCGACGACGACTGACCGCTCCGCCACCGGCGCCGGTACAGCAGCCGCGCCGGTAATGGCACACTGGTCTACTGCGCCGGTCCGCGACGACCGGCGCCCGATGCCGGACGACTTCGAGGACTGACTTCAACGATGGAACTGCTCTTCCCGCTGCTGATCCTTGCCCTGCTGGTGCCGACCTTCCTCGGCATCCGGCGCCAGAAGAAGGAGATGCAGAAGACCGCGGAACTGCAGGATGCGTTGCAGGTCGGCGACCGGGTGATGACCACGGCGGGACTGCACGCCACCATCACCGCGCTCACCGACACCACCGTGGAGCTCGAGATCGCACCCGGCGTGGTGACCACCTGGGCCCGGGTCGTGGTCCGTGAGCGGATCACCGATCAAGGCTCGGCGGACGAGACCGGTGGACTCTCGCTCGACAAGGGCGACGACACCGAGCCGCCGGCCGGGCGGCCGACCGAGCACTGAAGAACCGAGCACTGAAGAACCGAGCACCGAACAACCGAGCACCGAAGAACCGAGCACCGAACGGCCGGACTCTGCCCGGTCGACATCCCGGCCGATGTGCGGGCCGGGCGGGGGCCGCGCCCGACGGGTGCGATGGCCCCGTGACCAGCGCATCACTCACTCGCATCGAGGAGACTGACAGACCGTGGCACCTTCCAACGGATCGGTGCATCCAGTTCGCTCCCTCGCCCTGTTCGGGGCGATCCTGGTGGCGCTGTATGCACTGATCTTCTTCACCGGGGACAAATCGGCGACGCCGAAGCTCGGCATCGACCTGCAGGGCGGCACCCGAGTAACCCTCACCGCCCGCACCCCGGACGGCAGTGCGCCCAGCCAGGACAGTCTCCGGCAGGCCCAGCAGATCATCGAGACCCGCGTGAACGGTCTCGGCGTGTCCGGTTCCGAGGTCGTCATCGACGGGGACAACCTGGTGATCACGGTGCCCGGCGACGACAGCTCGCAGGCCCGGACCCTCGGTCAGACCGCGCGCCTGTACATCCGGCCCGTGATCGGCCAGCCCATTGCGAGCGCGAACTCCGCTCAGCCCGCGCCCGCGGACTCCCCGGCTCCCGTTCCCGGGACGCCGGCACCCGGCGCCGCGACGCCCGCCCCGGAACCGGCCGCACCGGAACCGCAAGGCCGGCCGTTCCCGGCGCAGGATCCCACCGACACCCCGACCCCCGACACCCCGACCCCCGACAGCCCGGAGACCGGCACCCCGGCACCCGCCACGGACACCCCGGCCCCCGCTCCCGCGGAGGACCTCGACCCGCAGGCCCGGGCGGCCGCGGACATCGCGGCGGCGAAGGAGACGCGGCAGAGCGAGGACCCGGCCGTCCTGCAGGAGGCGATGGCCAACTTGGACTGCTCGGCCGCCGACCCGCTTGCCGGCAACGACGATCCGGCCAAGCCGCTGGTGGCCTGCTCCACCGACGGCACCGCCGTCTATCTGCTCGGCCCGAGCATCATCGACGGTCAGCAGATCACCGACGCGTCCGCCGGCTACAACTCCCAGCAGTCCCGCTACGAGGTCAGCCTGACGTTCGACTCCGAGGGCAGCAGCACCTGGGCGCAGTTCACCGCCGCCAACATCGGCCAGCAGGCTGCGTTCGTCCTCGACTCCAAGGTGGTCAGTGCGCCCGTCATCCAAGGCGCCACCCCCGCCGGAAGCGCAACCTCCATCACCGGCAACTTCAGCAACACCGAGGCCACCGAGCTCGCCAACACCCTCAAGTACGGCTCGCTGCCCCTGTCCTTCGCGGCGTCGGAGGCCGAGACGGTGTCCGCAACCCTCGGTCTGGCGTCCCTCGAGGCCGGGCTGATCGCCGGCGTCGTCGGACTGCTCCTGGTGCTGATCTACAGCCTCGTGTACTACCGCATGCTCGGGGTACTCGTCGCGCTGTCGCTGGTGATGTCCGGCCTCGCCGTGTACGCGGTGATGGTGCTGCTCGGCCGCTACATCAACTTCACCCTCGATCTCGCGGGCATCGCCGGCCTGATCATCGGTATCGGCATGACCGCCGATTCGTTCGTGGTCTTCTTCGAACGCATCAAGGACGAGATCCGTGAAGGACGCAGCTTCCGCTCCGCCGTGCCCCGCGGCTGGGCGCGGGCCCGCCGGACCATCCTGTCCGGCAACGCCGTGAGCTTCATCGCGGCCGCGGTGCTCTACATCCTCGCGGTCGGCCAGGTCCGTGGCTTCGCGTTCACGCTGGGTCTGACCACCATCCTCGACGTCGTGGTCGTGTTCCTCGTGACCTGGCCGCTGGTGCACCTCGCGTCGAAGTCGAAGTTCTGGTCCAAGCCGAGCGTGAACGGTCTCGGCGCCATTCAGCAGGTCGCCCGTGAGCGCCAGCTCGCGGCTGCCTCGGCGAAGGAGGCGTGACGATGACCGACACCACCACGACCGCACCCCGGCACAGCACCCTCTCGCGCCTCTACACCGGCACGGGCGCGTTCGAGATCGTCGGCCGCCGCAAGTTCTACTATCTGCTCACCGGCGCCATCGTGCTGGTGGCGCTGCTGAGCATGCTGATCCGCGGTTTCACCTGGGGCATCGACTTCGAGGGCGGCACCCGCATCCAGCTCCCGGCCGCCGAGGGCGTCACCACCGAACAGGTGGAGACGGTGTACTCCGACACCCTCGGCGCGGAACCCGAATCGGTGCAGACCGTCGGGTCCGGCGCCGGCGCCTCCATCCAGATCCGGTCGGAAGCCCTCGACCTGGAACAGGTCCGGGCGCTGCAGAACGCGCTCTACGACGAGTTCCAGCCCACCGGGCCCGACGGCGTGCCGTCGCGCGACGCGATCAGCGTCGCCGACGTCAGCGAGACGTGGGGCGGACAGATCACCCAGAAGGCCCTCATCGCACTCGCGGTGTTCCTGGTGCTCGTCAGCATCTACATCGCGGTGCGCTACGAGCGGGACATGGCACTCGCGGCGCTGGCCGCGCTGTTCTTCGACATGATCGTGACCGCGGGGGTGTACTCCCTCGTCGGCTTCGAGGTCACCCCGGCCACCGTCATCGGCCTGCTCACCATCCTCGGCTTCTCGCTGTACGACTCCGTGGTGGTGTTCGACAAGGTCGAGGAGAACACCCGCGGCATTCTGCACCTGCATCGACGGACCTACGCCGAGCAGGCCAACCTCGCCGTCAACCAGACCCTCATGCGGTCGATCAACACCACCGTCATCTCGGTGCTGCCGGTGCTCGCGCTGATGGTGATCGCGGTGTGGCTGCTCGGCGTCGGCACCCTCAAGGACCTCGCCCTCGTCCAGCTGGTCGGCATCGTGGTCGGCGCCTACTCGTCGATCTTCTTCGCGACGCCGCTGCTGGTGACGCTCAAGGAGTGGCGCGGGCCGGTGGCGGCGCACACCCGCAAAGTGCTGGCCAAGCGCGACGCCGCGCAGTCGCGTTCGGTGCCGTCCGGTGAGAAGACCGTCGGCGCGCACGCCGCTGCGGCACCGATGTCCGTGACCGAGCGCGGCGCGGTGGCCACGACGGCGGGTGCCGGTGCTCCCCGGGTGGCCGAACGCACCCCCAGACCGGGGGTCCGCCCCACCGGGAAGCGCGCCAAGAGAAGGCACTGACATGTCGGCACCCGAGCACACCCGGCGCCGCCGGTCGGTCCGCGCGGCACTTGCGGCGACGGCTGCTGCAGCAGCACTCGCCGCGACGATCGTGGCCTGCGGCACGACGGAGGAGTCTCTGCCCTCCATCGGGTACGCACTCGACAACACGGTCACCACCTACAACGCCAACACCGTCGACGGCGCCGCCTCGGGAGCCCGGCAGGCCCTGGCCCGTGTGCTGCCCGGGTTCGGCTACGTCGATCCGGCCGGCCAGGTGATCTCCGACACCGACATCGGGACGGCCACCGTCGTCGCGCAGGACCCGCTGACCGTCCAGTACCGGCTGTCCCCGGACTCCGTGTACTCGGACGGGGTGCCGATGTCGTGCGACGACCTGGTGCTGACCTGGGCGGCCGCCAGTGGGCGATTCACCGCTCCCGACGCGTCGGGAGCAGCGGAGAACCTGTTTGCCGCCGCGCGACGCTCGGGTTATGTCGACATCGAACGGATCGACTGCCAGACCGGATCCAAGGACGCCACCGTCGTCTTCCGCGCAGGCCGCGCCTACGCCGACTGGCGGGCCCTGTTCGGCGCCACCGAACTGATGCCTGCGCACGTCGCGGCCCGCGTCTCGGGGGTGCCCGACGTGGTCGCCGCAATCGGCGGCGGCGACGTCGAGGCGCTGCGCCGGCTCGCCGACTTCTGGAACACGGGATGGAACCTGACCCCGGGCGCGGTGGATCTGTCGCTGCTGCCGGCCTCGGGTCCCTACCGGATCGAGTCGTTCACCGTCGAGGACGGACTCGTCCTCGTCGCGAACGAGCGCTGGTGGGGCAACAAGCCCGGCACCGACCGGATCGTGGTGTGGCCGCGCGGCACCGACGCCGCCGCAGCCGCCTCCGACGGCCGCGTCCACGTCGTCGACGCCGCCACCGGAGCCCTGGACCTGTCGCTCGGCGACGACGCGGAAACGACGGACACGGCCTCGCGCAACGTCGAACAGCTCGTGCTGGGCACCGAGGGCGGGAGCCTCGGCGCCCCCGCCGCGCGCCGGGCGTTCGCGCTGTGCGTGCCCCGGTCGCAGTTGTTCGACGAGTTCGGCCGGGTCGGGGACGTCCCCGCCACCGGTCTCGGTTCCGGGACCACCTCGTCGCGGCTGCTGCCCGCCGACTCGCCCCTGTACCCGGGTGTGTCCGGGCCCGCGGCCCGCTACGACGAGGCGGACACGACCGCGGCGCAGGCCGAGCTCGCCGCGGCCGGGACGGACCGCATCACCGTGCGGATCGGGTACCTCGGTCCCGACCCGCGCCGCGCCCGCACCGTCGAACTGATCGCCCAGTCCTGTCGCGAGGCCGGCATCGAGGTGGTCGACGCCGCCTCCGACACGTTCACGCCGTCGCAGCTCGCGGCGGGTCAGGTCGACGCCGTACTGGCCGGGACCGCCGCCGCCGCGGGCGCGGGCGGCACGGCCGACATGCAGGACGCCCGCGGTTCCCTCAACTCCGCCGCCGGCGCCAACGTCGGTCGCTTCGCCGATGCCCGAGTCGACCGGATCCTCGATGCCCTCGCCGTGACCACCGACGACGCCACGATTTCCGGCCTGGTCGGCGAGGCCGAGACGATCCTGTGGACCGAGATGCCGACCCTGCCGCTGTACGCGCAGCCCCGGGAGACGACCTTCGCCGGCGGCCTTCGTGCCGCCGTCGTCAACGCCAGCGCCGCCGGTGCGGGCTGGAACATGGACAGGTGGATCCTCAACCGATGAGCAGCCTTCCCGCCGGAGCGCACGCGCTGATGGACCGTGCCGCCACAGCGGTCACCGCCCACACCCGCTGGGTCGACGACTTCCCGACACCCGGGGTCCGCTTCGCCGACCTGACCCCGGTCTTCGCCGACGGCGAGGCGTTCGGGGCGGTGATCGCGGCGCTGGCCGCCACCGCACCCGATGCGGAACTGGTGGCCGGGGTCGACGCCCGCGGCTTCCTGCTCGGCGGCGGGATCGCCCACGCACTGGGCACCGGCGTCCTCGCGGTGCGCAAGGCCGGCAAGCTGCCCCCGCCGGTGAACACCCGCGAGTACTCGCTCGAGTACGGCACCGCGGCGATCGAGATTCCGCAGGATTCGGTTCGGCTGCGCGGCCGACGGGTACTCGTCGTCGACGACGTGCTGGCGACCGGCGGCACCCTCTCGGCGACGGCGGAGTTGCTCGACGCGGCCGGCGCTCTCGTCGTCGCGGTGGCCGTGGTCACCGAGATCGAGGTTCTCGGCGGGCGCGCGCGGCTGGAAAAGTACCCGGTGACGTCATTGGTCCGGCTCTGAGAGCTAGAGTTGGCGCAGGTGCCGGTGGTTCCGGACGACGAGGAATGCGCGACGGTACGCCCGGTGTGCATCGGCGACGGGAGGTGTGGGCATGACCCAGAATCTTGATCGGTCCCAGAACTCCGGTCCGACCCCGACCTCGGCATCCACCTCGGCGTCCCGCCGGGTGCGGGCCAGGCTGGCGCGCCGCATCACCGGGCAGCGCAGCACCAACCTCAAGCCGGTGCTCGAGCCGCTGGTCACGATCCATCGCGAGCTGTACCCGAAAGCCGACCTGTCGGAGCTGCAGCGCGCCTACGACGTGGCGGAGGAGCGGCACGCGTCGCAGAAGCGCAAGTCCGGTGACCCGTACATCACCCACCCCCTCGCGGTCGCGACGATCCTCGCCGAACTCGGCATGGACACCACGACGCTGATCGCGGCGCTGCTGCACGACACCGTCGAGGACACCGGCTACAGCCTCGAACAACTCACCGCCGAGTTCGGCGAGGAGGTCGCCCACCTCGTCGACGGTGTCACCAAACTGGACAAGGTGGTGCTCGGCACCGCGGCCGAGGGCGAGACCATCCGCAAGATGATCATCGCGATGGCACGCGACCCCCGGGTCCTGGTGATCAAGGTCGCCGATCGACTGCACAACATGCGCACCATGCGCTTCCTGCCGCCGGAGAAGCAGGCCCGCAAGGCACGCGAGACCCTCGAGGTGATCGCTCCGCTCGCGCACCGTCTCGGCATGGCCACGGTCAAGTGGGAACTCGAGGACCTGTCCTTCGCGATCCTGCATCCGAAGAAGTACGAAGAGATCGTCCGGCTCGTCGCCACCCGGGCGCCGTCGCGCGACACCTACCTGGCCAAGGTCCGCGCGGAGATCAACTCGACGCTCTCGGCGTCGCGGATCGAGGCCACCGTCGAGGGCCGGCCGAAGCACTACTGGTCGATCTACCAGAAGATGATCGTCAAGGGCCGCGACTTCGACGACATCCACGACCTGGTCGGCGTGCGAATCCTGTGCAACGAGATCCGCGACTGCTACGCCGCAGTGGGTGTCGTGCACTCGCTGTGGCAGCCGATGGCAGGCCGCTTCAAGGACTACATCGCCCAGCCGCGGTTCGGGGTGTACCAGTCGCTGCACACCACGGTGATCGGCCCCGAGGGCAAGCCGCTCGAGGTGCAGATCCGGACCCGGGAGATGCACCGCACCGCCGAGTTCGGCATCGCCGCGCACTGGCGGTACAAGGAGACCAAGGGCAAGCACTCGGGCGACGCCGCCGAACTCGACGACATGGCGTGGATGCGGCAGTTGCTCGACTGGCAGCGTGAGGCCGCCGACCCCGGCGAGTTCCTCGAGTCGCTGCGTTACGACCTCGCGGTGAAGGAGATCTTCGTCTTCACCCCCAAGGGGGACGTGATCACGTTGCCGTCCGGGTCGACCCCGGTGGACTTCGCGTACGCCGTGCACACCGAGGTGGGGCACCGCTGCATCGGCGCACGGGTCAACGGCCGGCTCGTCGCGCTCGAGCGCAAACTCGAGAACGGCGAGGTCGTCGAGGTCTTCACTTCCAAGGATCCCAACGCCGGGCCGAGCCGCGACTGGCAGTCCTTCGTGGTCTCGCCGCGTGCGAAGGCCAAGATCCGGCAGTGGTTCGCGAAGGAACGCCGCGAGGAGGCGCTCGAGACCGGCAAGGACGCCATCGGCAAGGAGGTCAAGCGCGTCGGGTTGCCGCTGCAGCGCCTGATGAACGCGGACCTGATGCAGGCGGTGGCAAAGGAACTGCGGTACGCCGACGTATCGGCGCTCTACACCGCGGTCGGGGAGCACCATGTCTCGGCGCACCACGTCGTGCAGCGTCTCGTCGCGCTCCTCGGCGGGGTCGGTGGGGTCGAGGAGGAACTCGCGGAGCGGGCCACGCCGTCGTCCATTCCGACCCGGTCCCGGCAGAGCGGCGACTCCGGCATCCTCGTGCCCGGCGCCCCGGGCACGGTGTCGAAACTGGCCAAGTGCTGCACCCCGGTACCCGGCGACGAGATCATGGGCTTCGTCACCCGTACCGGCTCGGTGAGCGTGCACCGCACCGACTGCACCAACGCCGGATCCCTGCAGCAGCAGGCCGAGCGGATCATCGACGTCGAGTGGGCACCGTCGCCGTCGTCGGTGTTCCTCGTGGCCATCCAGATCGAGGCGCTGGACCGGCACCGGCTGCTCTCGGATGTCACGAAGGCCCTCGCCGACGAGAAGGTGAACATCCTGTCGGCGTCGGTGACCACGACGGGCGACCGGGTCGCGGTGAGCCGCTTCACCTTCGAGATGGGAGACCCCAAGCATCTGGGCCACGTCCTCAACGTCGTCCGCAACGTGGAGGGCGTCTACGACGTGTACAGGGTGACCTCCGCGGCGTAGGCCGGTTCCGGGGCCGCGCCGGTCGCGTCTCATCCCACGTCGGTGATGACGAGCGGAGCGAGGGGGCGCCCGCCGCCGAGCGGGCTCGAGCCGTCGTTGCCGGCCGCGGCGACCTCCTCGAGCACCGGCAGGCCCGGTTCGGCGACGGTACCGAACACCGAGTACTGCGGATGGAGCAGCGAGTCGCCGAAGACGAGCAGGAACTGGCTGCCGTTGCTGTCCCGGTGCCCGGCGCCTGCCATCGCGACGGTGCCGCGTGGATACACGACCGGGGCGGGCAGATAGCCGTTCTCCCCGCGGACGACCGTGACGGGGTACTCGTCGGCGAACGTGTAGCCGGGCCCGCCCACCCCGGATCCGCTCGGATCGCCGCACCGGAGCATCTGCATGCCCGGTTCGTCCGTCACGTGATGACACTGCGTCCCGTCGAAGAAGCCCTGCCGCGCGAGACCGGCGAAGCTGTGCACCGCGCACGGGGCTGCGGCGCGCTCGAGAACCAACGGGACCGGTCCCGCGGAGGTCGTCAGCGTGAGCTCCACCGTTCCGGTCGCAGGCACGGACGTCGATCCGGGCATGGTCGCCGTCCGCGCCGCCGGTCCGGCGGCAGGATACGTGCAGGTGACCGTGGCGGCACCCGGTTCGGGACGCGGCGGCAGAGCGGCATAGGCGGACGGGTCGAACCCGGCGGGACCGGCGACCGTAGCGGTCGTCGTCGCCCGCAGCGCGGCAGGGGCGGGCGCGGTCGCGGACGCGGCACACGCTGCGGTCGCGAGTGCCACGGCCACGCTCAGGGCCGCACGCACAGCGATGGAGGTACCAGAGGTCACAGACACGGCACAGTAGACGATCCCGTCACAAACCGACAGACCCCTGCCCGCGGCGGGGACGCGAACGCCCCGCTCACCGGCGGGTGGGCGGGGCGTTGCGGAACGCGCCGGGTCAGGCCGTGCGGACGGCGGTCAGCGTCGTCGTCGCGGCCGGTGGGCCGTCGGGTCCGCCGCCGTCCACCCCGGCCGCGGCGATCTCGTCGAGCGTCGCCAGGCCGGTCTCGTCGATGGTGCCGAACACGGTGTACTGCGGCGGCAGGATCGAGTCGCCGTACACCAGGAAGAACTGGCTGCCGTTGGTGCCGGGGCCGGCGTTGGCCATCGCGAGCGTGCCCCGCGGGTAGACCATCGGATTCTGCGCCTGTGGATCTCCGGGCGCGTACTGGTCGGTGGGGAACTCGTTGGCGAACTCGTAGCCCGGTCCACCGGTGCCCGTGGCGGTGGGATCGCCGCACTGCAGCACCGACAGCGTCGGGTCGGTGGTCAGGCGGTGGCAGTCGGTGTCGTCGAAATATCCCTGCGACGCGAGCGACAGGAAACTGTTGACGGTGCACGGGGACAGCTCGCCCCGGAGAGTCAGGCCGATGTCGCCCTGGGTGGTGGTGACGGTGACGCCGGTGTCGGTGGTGGGGACATTCTCGGCGCGCGGCGGCTGCGCCGGCTTCGCGGCCGTCCGTCCGTCCGACGGGTACGCGCAGCTCACCGTCTCGGGCAGCGGCTCGGCACGCTGGACGGGCAAGGCGGGGAAGTCGGACAGCGACGGGGCGGACGTGGGCGCCGCGGCGCTCGTCGCGGTCGCGGACCCGCCGTCCGGATCGTCCGAGCACCCCGCGAGCAGCAGCGCCACGCCCACTCCGGCCACGGCCGTCCGGGCGACGACGGATCGAGTACGAGTCATCAGTCCATCCTGACACTGGTCAGCGAGATCGGCTGGGCCGGCGCGCCGTCCTGGCCGCCGCCCTCGACCCCGCCCGCGGCGACCTTGTCGAGGGTCGCGAGGCCGGTCTCGTCGATGGTGCCGAACACGGTGTACTGCGGCGGCAGGACCGAGTCGCCGTACACGAGGAAGAACTGGCTGCCGTTGGTGTCGGCGCCGGCGTTGGCCATCGCGACGGTCCCGCGGGGATAGGTCAACGGCTGCGTGGCCGCCGGATCCTCGGGTGCGTACTGGTCGGTGGGGAACTCGTTGGCGAACTGGTAGCCGGGACCGCCGGCCCCGGTGCCGGTGGGGTCGCCGCACTGCAGCACGGCCAGCGTGTCGGACGTGGTCAGGCGGTGGCAGGCGGTGTCGTCGAAGTACCCCTGCGACGCCAGCGACAGGAAGTTGTTGACCGTGCACGGGGAGGTGTCGTTCTGCAGGACCAGCCCGATGTTGCCCTGGGTGGTCTCCACGCTGACGCTGATGTCGGTGTTGCCCTCCCCGGTGGTGAGGATGCCGTCCGTGCGGGGCGGCTGCACGGGCCTGGCGGGCTCACCGGCGGCCGGATAGGCACAGGTCACGGATTCGGGCAACGGTTCGGACCGGGCCGCCGGCAGCGCTCCGAACTCCGGCGGCGCCGGCTCGGTCGTCTCCGACGCCGCGGTCGAGTCCGCGCCGTCGTCGCGGGTGAGCATCCAGACACCGACGCCGGCCGCGACGACCGCGACCACACCGAGCGCGGACAGGCCGATGGTGAGCTGGCGGCGCTTGCGCGCCCGCTGGGCCCGTCGTTCGAGCTGCCGCTCGAGTTTGCGTTTGGCGGCCTGGCGCCGCTGTGCGTTACTCGGCACTGCAGTAGTCCTCCCGTAACCGATCGTCGTTGCCGGATCCATCGTCGCCGCTGGCCCCCGGCTCGAGCCGGATCGAGTCTGCCACCCCAACCTGAGAGCCGGTCGCCGGGGAGCCCGGCCTAGGCTGTAGGAGCCACACCGAGGCCCACACCGTAGGAGCGATGCCCGTGCTCGTCACCGGATTCCCCGCCGGGATGTTCCAGACGAACTGTTACATCCTCGCGCAGGACGACGCCGAGGACTGCGTCGTCGTCGACCCCGGACAGGATGCCGCCGAGCCCCTCGCGGACTTTCTGACCCGGTCCGGGTTGACGCCGCGCGCGGTGCTGCTCACCCACGGGCATCTCGACCACATCTGGTCGGCGCAGGCCGTCGCCGACCGCTACGACATCCCGGCCTACATCCATCCCGAGGACCGCTACATGCTGACCGATCCCGGTCGCGGTATCGGCCCGACGCTGAAGCCGTTCCTCGAAGGCGCCGAATTCACCGAGCCGCGCACCGTGATCGAACTGGCCGACGGCGATCAGGTCGAGCACGCCGGCATCCGGTTCGTCGTCGATCACACCCCGGGGCACACCCAGGGTTCGGTGGTGCTGCGCACCCACGCGACGACCGCCGACGGCGACGACGTCGAGATCGCCCTCACCGGCGACACCCTGTTCCAGGGTTCGATCGGCCGCACCGATCTGCCGGGCGGCGACCACGAACAGCTGCTCGCCTCCATCGCGGCGAAACTGCTCGTGCGCGACGACTCCACCGCGATCCTGCCCGGACACGGCCCGACCAGCACCATCGGTCAGGAGCGGACGTCGAACCCCTTTCTGGCCGGGCTGACCGGCTCCCGCTGACCCGGCCTCCCGACCCACCGACGAGAGAAAGCAGCGACAGTTGAGCAAGCCCTCCACGTTCTCGGCGCCCAAGGGTGTACCCGATTACGTCCCGCCGCAGTCGGCGGAGTTCGTCGCCGTGCGCAACGGCTTGACCCGCGCGGCGCGGCTGGCCGGCTACGGGCACATCGAGCTGCCGATCTTCGAGGACACCGGGCTGTTCGCGCGCGGCGTCGGCGAGTCCACGGACGTCGTGAGCAAGGAGATGTACACCTTCGCCGATCGCGGCGACCGGTCCGTCACGTTGCGGCCGGAAGGGACCGCCGGGGTGATGCGGGCGGTGATCGAGCACGGCCTCGACCGTGGCCAGCTGCCCGTCAAGCTGAGCTACTCGGGCCCCTTCTTCCGGTACGAACGTCCCCAGGCCGGGCGGTACCGTCAGCTGCAGCAGGTGGGGGTCGAGGCGATCGGCGTCGACGACCCCGCCCTCGACGCCGAGGTCGTCGCCGTGGCCGACGCCGGATTCCGCAGCCTCGGCCTCGACGGATTCCGCCTCGAGATCACCTCCCTCGGCGACGAGACGTGCCGCCCCCAGTACCGGGAATTGTTGCAGCAGTTCCTGTTCGGGTTGGACCTGGACGAGGAGACCCGCCGGCGCGCCGAGATCAACCCGCTGCGGGTCCTCGACGACAAGCGCCCCCACGTGCGGGAGATGACGGCCGACGCCCCGCTCATGCTCGACCACCTCTCCGACACGGCCAAGGCGCACTTCGACGAGGTGCTCTCGCACCTCGACGCGCTCGGCGTGCCCTACACGATCAACCCGCGCATGGTGCGCGGCCTCGACTACTACACGAAGACCACCTTCGAGTTCGTCCACGACGGCCTCGGCGCCCAGTCCGGGATCGGCGGCGGCGGACGCTACGACGGCCTGATGGCTCAGCTCGGCGGGCAGCCCCTCTCGGGCATCGGGTTCGGTCTCGGGATCGATCGCACGGTGCTCGCCCTCGCCGCCGAGGGCAAGAGCGCGGGCAGCCCCGCCCGCTGCGAGGTGTTCTGCGTGCCGATGGGCGACTCCGCCAAGTCGACGCTGGTCCCGATCGCCCATCGGCTGCGCGCCGCCGGCATCCGGGTGGACCTGGCGTACGGAGGGCGCGGCGTCAAGGGAGCGATGAAGGCCGCCGACCGCTCCGGAGCCGTCGTTGCCCTGGTCCTGGGGGAGCGAGAGCTCGAAGCCGGCGAAATCGTGGTCAAGGACCTGCGCACCGGCGAACAGCACACCGTGCCGCTCGACGACGTGGTCGCCCGGGTCGGGGACGTCGTTGCCGGCACCTGACCCGTCGGGACGTCCTGCGCCGACCCGTCTGGACCTGATCCCGGCGCGGGTGCTCGCACCCCGCGCTGGGAGGGTCGCGGCGTTCTCCCTCCTGATCGGCGTGGTGGCCGGTTTGCTGGTGTATCTGGTGGCCAGCCCGCTGGTCGCGGTCGTGTCCGGGATGATCGTCGGGGTGCCGCCGGCAGTGGGCGCCCTGGCGGTGCTGCGCCGGCGCCGCTGGATCGACGGCACCACGATCACGGCGAAGGGGGCACTGCGCACCCGGCGGGTGCAGCTGCGCAACCTCGCCGGGGTCGAACTGGTGGTGTCGGCGCTGCGGGTCAGTCAGGTGGTGCTGCGGCTCAACGACGGCGACCGGATCGTGTCGGTCCCGCTGGCGTTGTACGCGAACGGCGGCTGCCGGGAGCTCGATGTGCTGGCGTTGCGCCGGCTCGCAGACGCGCTCGCGGCGAGTGAGCTGGCCTCGGCCGCGGCGATGTCGTCGGTACTGGTGGAGCAGCTGCGGGCGGAGGCCCGCGAAGCGGGACTGGAGCAACGGCCGCTGTACCGGGCGGTGTTGCTGGCCCGGGACGCCGGGCGCGTGCCGCAGACCACGCTCACCGATCACGAGGTGGCTTCGCTCGTCGAATGAGCGCACGCCGATTGGTGTGGCGGCACCCCGGGTATGCGGGGCGCATGATCTCGATGCACGCGGTGTTCGCCGCGCCGTTCCGGGCTGCCTCCGCGTTGCGCGGCGCCCGGGTGTTCCACCCGCACGGGGTGCTCTTCCAGGGGGAAGCGGAACTGGCGCCGGGCTGGTGGCCGCGCTCGGTCCCGGCCCGGGTACCGGTGACCGCCCGGTTGTCCGGTGCCGTGGGCACGCCCGACGGTGTGCCCGACATCCTCGGTCTGGCGCTGCGGTTCTCGCTCGAGAGCGGTCCGTGGGACATCCTGCTCGCCACGCTGCACGTGCCGACCAGGGCGGTGCTGCTGCCGGCGCGAGGCTGGTCGACGGCGCGGTACGGCTCCCTGATGGCGTATCGCACGAACGTCGATCTCGCGCCGCGGTGGATCTTCGCGTTCCCCGAGGGGGAGCAGCCGGCGTCGACGTCTGTGCGGGAACTGGCTCGGCGCGGCGGGCCGCTGGTGTTCTCGTTGCACGTGGCGTCGGCCCGCGGGCGGCTCGTGCCGGCCGGGCGCGTCACGCTCGAGAGCGAGGTACGCGCCTCCGACGAGGCGCAACCGTCGTTCGACCCGGTGCTCAACCACCCGGCCTCGGTCGACCTGTGGCCACGGTGGCTCGTGTCGTTCCGTCGCGACGCCTACCAGGGCAGCCGCGCGGGTCGCGGCGCGGCCGACGGGTCCGCGCGGAGCGATCTGCCCGACTCCGCCGCCGCTCCGTAACGCCGGACCGCTGGGGCGCCGGAGCGCAGTAGCCGGGGGTGCGGAGCAACTCCACACCCCCGGCCTTCGTGAACCGGACCGGTAGCGGTCCGGCGACGTGTCAGCTGACGACGGCGTCGATCGTCTTCTTCAGGGCCGACGGCTGCGCGGGGGAGCGGGGTGCCTTCTCCTTCAGTTCGAGCATCCGCGCCCCGATCTCCTGCAGCTTCTTGCGGCCGAGTGCCTCCCGCACCTTCGGGAACCACTCCTCTTCCTCCTCCTCGATGTGGTGCTCGACGTTCTCGATGAGGACCGTCGTCTTCGCGTCGAACCGCTCGGCACCGGGCTTCATCCCCGCCAGCTCCATCACCAGCACATCCGCGACGTGGTGCTCCTCGAACGACTCGAGGATGTCCGATTCGAGGTCGGGCAGGAGCGAGCGCACCTCGGGATACATGCCCTCGTTCTCGATGTAGGTGTGCACGGTCAGCAGTTCGATGATCCGTCCGACTATCCGACCCTTCTCCTCGTCGTCGTCCGCGCCGCGGAACTCGCGGAACAACTTGCGGATCTCCTTGTGGTCTTCCTTCAACAACACGATTGCGTCAGTGGACACCGGGCCTCCCGCCGAAGTGGTTCTCGAGTGCTCGCCCGTGCGGGGCGTGCGCTCCAGATACCCCGGCGGGAGCCCGGTTACACCGATCCGGCCGACCGGTCAGGTGCTCTTGGGTGTCCGGTCGGCGGTGTCCCGGATGTGGGGTTCCTCGGCGACCTCGGCGGCGTGCCGCCTGCCGACGCCCACGTGCGCTTCCGCCCGCATGACCTCCACCATGTGCGGGTAGTGCAGCTCGAA
>NZ_AJFC01000391.1:0-24717 GCF_000256505.1 Rhodococcus sp. P14
GGGGTTGCCGGCGACGACGGTGGTCTTCATGGCGGGTGTCCTTCGGTCGGGCGCTCAGCGCGCGGATCGGGAGGCGGTGCGGCGACGGACCGCACCGGAGAGGGCGACGGCGACGACGAGGGCACCGCCGTAGAACAGTTGCTGGACGAAGCTGGCGACGCCGAGCATCTGCAGACCGACGACCCCGGCGACGAGGAAGTACACCGCGACGAGGGTGCCGAAGGCGTTGAAGCGTCCGGGCACGATCGCGGTGGCGCCGAGGAACGCGGCGGCGAACGCCGGGAGCATGAACGACTGGCCGGACGATGGGTCGGCGCCGCCGAGCATGCCGGCGTAGACGATGCCGGCCAGGGCCGCGACGAGCGCGGAGGTGACGAGTGCGCCGCCGCGGATGCGGTCGACGTGCAGGCCGCTCAGCCGCGCGACCTGCGGTCCGCGCCCGACGAACAGCAGCCGCCGCCCGATCGGCGTGTACTGGAAGATCACCGCGGTGAGCAGGACGAGAGCGAGGGCGTAGTAGAACTGCAGCGACACCCCGAACACGCGGGTGCCGATGGTCGCGTCGACGAGCGCGGCGTCGATGCCGGTGACCGAGGTGGAGTCGGAGATCCACTGCACCACGCCGAGGACGACGGTGCCGCTGCCGAGGGTCGCGATGAACGAGTCGATGTGCAGCCGGACGACGAGCACGGCGTTGACGATGCCGACGAACAGCGCGACGAGCACGGCGACGGCGATGGCCGGCAGCAGCGACCAGCCTTGCTGGACGTTGAGCACCGCGATGGTCATCGCGGCGAGGGACATGGTGGACACGGCCGAGAGGTCGAACTCGCCGGCGGTGAGCGGCACGATCAGCCCGAGGGCGAGGATCAGCAGCACGGCCTGCGAGCCGAGGATGTTCTGCAGGTTGTTCGCGGTCGGATAGATCTCGGGGCGCAGCGCGCTGAACACGAGCACGACGGCGACGAGGGCCAGCACGAGCGCGTACTTCTCGACCAGCGGGCCGAGCGCGACGCGCGGACGGGTCGAATCTGCTACAGGGGCGGGTCTTTTCGTGGTGGTGGTCTTGTCGAGGGTGACGGACATCAGGCTTTCACTTCCTGTCGGGTCAGGCCGAGGACGCTGTCCGAGATGTGGTGCTTGGAAAGTCGGTCGCCGGTGAGTTCGGCGACGACGTGGCCGCGGGAGAAGACGAGGACGCGGTCGCACAGCACCGACAGCTGCTCGTAGTCGGAGCTGGCGACGACGATGCCCGCTCCCCCGCGCGCGGTCTCGCGGAGCATTTCGAAGATGCGGGCGCGGGCACCGATGTCCACGCCCTGGGTGGGTTCGGCGAGCAGCACCAGCGCCGGGTCGGTCTGGAGCCACTTGCCGAGCAGCGCCTTCTGCTGGTTGCCACCGGAGAGGGAACCGTAGACGGCCTGCGGGTCGCGGGGCCGCACGTCGCAGCGGTCGGCGAGGGACGCGGCGACGGCCCTGAGCGCGCCCGGTTTCACCCAGCCCGCGCCGAGGATCGGCAGCGTGACGTTCTCGGCGACGGTCAGCTCCGGCGCGCTGCCCTCCACCTTGCGGTCCGGCGGCACGTACACGACCTTGCGGGCGAGCGCGTCGATCGGGGTGATCGTCTGCAGCGCAACGATGTCGTGGCCGATCGTCAACCGTCCCCCGCGGGCCGGGCGGGCCCCGTACAGGGCGGGCAGCACGTCGTCGTAGCCGGAGCCGGCGATGCCGGTGAGCCCGACGATCTCGCCGGGGCGCACGTCGAAGCCGATCCCGTCGACGGTCGCGGTCTCGAGTTCCTCGATCCGGGCGAGCGGCGCCGCGTCGTCGAAGTCGCGGACGGGCCCGGCGACGCGGGGGTCGGCGGAGTCGAGGCTGCGGCCGACGATGAGGTCGATGAGCCTGGGGGCGGTGAGGTCGCGGGTGCGGTGGGTGCCCTGGGAGACGCCGTCGCGCAGGACGGTGACGCGGTCGGTGTGGTCGAGCACCTCGTCGAGGTCGTGGGAGACGAACAGGACCGCGGCCTTCTTGTCGGCGACGATCTCGCGGACGACGGTGAACAGCAGGTCGGTGCCCTCGCGGGGCAGGAAGACGGTCGGCTCGTCGAGGACGAGGAGGGTGCGGCGCTCGCCGAGTTCCTCCACGGCCCGCAGGATCGCGACGAGTGCGCGGTCGGTCTCGCCGAGGCTCGACACCGCGGCGTCCGGGTCGACGTCGAGGCCGAAGTGGTCGAACAGGGCTCGGGCGGTGGACTTCTCGCGCCGCCAGGAGATCCACGGCCTCGAGCTGGCGACGACGGGCCCGACGCGCAGGTTCTCCACCACCGACAGGTCGGGCACGAGCGCGAGGTCCTGGTGGACGAAGCTGATGCCGAGTTCGCGGAACCCGCCGGCCGGGACGGGCAGGGGCACGTCGCGGCCGCGGACTTGCAGGGCGGCGCCGGGGTCGGGGGCGTGGAACCCGGCGAGGACCTTGATGAGGGTGGACTTGCCGGAGCCGTTCTCGCCGAGCAGGCCGTGCACCTCGCCGGCGTGGATCGTCAGGCCGACGTCGTTCAGGACGGTGTGGCTGCCGAAGGTCTTGGACAGGCCGACGATGTTGACGATGGGGTCAGGGCTGCTCACTGGACCCCCACAGGGCCTCGTAGCCGGTGACGTAGGCGGTGCCGTAACCCTTGTCGGGCTGCGGCGGGGTGCCGGTCTCGTCGATGTTGTCGGCGGTGATGAGCTTGAGCGGGGTCTGCTGGGCCCCGTTCGGGACGGGGTCGTAGCCCAGGAGCAGGCGGCCGGCCTGGTCCATGGTGGCCCAGGCGAGCCACGGGATGGATTCGCCGACGTTCATGGTGACGATGCCGTCGTCCTGCTGGATCTTCAGCACGGCGGGGGTGCCGTTGACGGAGGAGATCTCGACCTGGCCGGTCTTGCCGGCGGCCTTGATGCCGGACTGGGCGTAGAGCGACATCGAGTCGTAGATGGGCAGGACGAAGTCGATGGTGGGGTCGGCGGAGAGGGCGGACTGCACCTCGGACTGAATCTTGGTGGCCCACTCGGCGACGGGCACGTTGACGATCTTGTATTCGCACCTGGGGCAGTACTGCGCGATCTCGTCCTCCATCGCCGCGACCTCGGCCTTGGCGGGCGGGACCTCGTTGGAGGTGATGATCAGGGCGTTGCCCTCACCGTCGGTCCGATCGATCATCCAGTCGACGGTGAGGCGGTTGGCCTCGGCGAGCGGGGCGTCGGTGGTGGCGTCGACGAGCCCCTCGATGTCGGCGGGCAGCGGTTCGCCGCGCAGGATGGTGTGGGTGAGCAGGACGGGAATGTTTGCCGCGTCCGCCTTTTCGAGGGCCGGTTTGATGAGGGAGGCGTCGATGCCCTGCGAGAGGATGATCAGGTCGACCCGCTGGTTGACGGCCTGTTCGACGCCGGTGGCCCACTGGGCGGGCTGACCCTGGTTGGTGTATTCGATCCAGGTGGCGCCGTAGCGTTCGGCGACCTTCTTCGATTCCTCGTCGACGGCGACGTTGTAGGGGTTCTCGCTGTTGGTGGGGATCGCGAAGATCGTCTTGCCGGCGATGTTCCGCATCGGGAAGGGCTCGGTCTCGAGCGTGAACTCCGGGTCGCCCTCGTACTTCGCGAGCTGGGCGCGGGCGTACTCGATGCCGGCGGCGACGTCGGCATCGGAGACGTCACCGCCGCCGGAGCCGGAATTGCTGCATGCGGCGAGACCGAGGGCGGCCGTGAGGGCGAGCGCGGCGATCGCGGCGCGGCCGGGAAGGTTGGGGCGCATGGGTTCTCCTGGAGGGGAAGAGGAGGTTCGACGAGAGGCTGCGTTCGATGAGAGGCGGGGCGCGACGTTGCGGAGCCGGCCCTTGCGGTCGATGACTTCGAATGTATCGATCGTCGTGTTGCGTCCGGCAACACCGTTGGTTCGTTCGTGTTAACTACCGTGCGGCTCCGCCGCCCGTGCGCGTTTCTGGTAGCCAGAGCTACCGGAATCACGCACGGGCGAGGTAGGACTGGGCGCGGGTCAGCGGCCAGACCTCGGCCATCTTCTGCTGCATGTCGAACAGGTTCGAGTGGTGGATGGCCGGATCCCGGTCGCCCACGGCGTCTTCCACGACGATGGGGATGTAGCCGTGCTGCATCGCGTCGAGCGTCGTCGCGCGCACGCAGCCGCTCGTGGACAGGCCTGCGATGAGGACGGTGTCCACCCCGAGCGACGTCAGGTACGAGTTCAGCGACGTGCCGAAGAACGCGCTCGCGTACTTCTTCGTCACGAGCAGCTCGGCGCACGTCGGCTCGAGGCCGTCGATGAGCTCCCCGTACGGGCTGCCCTCGCAGAACGCGACGAGAGTGCCCGACTTCTTGAAGACCCCCCCGGCGTCGGCGCCGTCGGCGCGCAGCCGCACCTCGGTGATCACGACGGGGATTCCTGCGGCGCGGGCGTCGGCGAGCAGCGTGCGCATCGCCGCGACGTTCTCCTCCACCCCGGCATACAAGGGGCAGTCGGGGTCGATGTAGGCGCGGGCCGGGTCGACGACGATCAGGGCCGGGCGGGTGCCGGGCTGAAGTTCCTGCCCGAAGCCGGCGCGGGCGTAGTCGGCCGCCTGGGCGGTGCGATCGGCGAGGGTCATGCGGATTCCTTCAGGGTGGTGACGGGTTCGAGGGGACGCACGACCGCGGGCGTGGCGACGTCCCGTCGCGGGAAGGCCAGGCACACCGCGACGCCCGCGGCAGCGACGACGGCCAAGGCCAGACCCACCGCGCGGACGTTGTCGACGAACCGCGCGAGTTCGGCGCTGCCGAGGGTGCCGAGGGTGCCGCCGTACGCGGCCTGCCGCGCGGTGGCGCTGAGCCCGACGGTCGCGACGGCCAGCGCCAGCGCTGTGCTGAGCAGGTAGCCGACGTTCTGCAGCGTCGAGCGCAGCCCGTTGGCGATCCCGCGACGTTCCGCGGGCGCGGTGAGCATCAGCGCGCTGGTGCTCGGGGTCATGAACAGGCCGGTGCCGCAGCCGAGGACGAACAGGAACGGCGCCGTCGCCCCCAGCGATCCGCCGTCGGGCGAGAGCATCAGGGTGACGCCGAGCAGCCCGACGGCGTTGAGCGCCATGCCCGTTGCGGTGAGCGTGCGCGGGGTGAAGCGCAGCATGAGCGAGCCCGCGGCGGCGGCCGCGACGACGGTGCCCACCGCGACGGGCATCACCAGCAGCCCGGCCGCGACGGCCGAGATCCCGCCCACCGCCTGCCCGTACAGCGACACGAGCAGCGTCACCGCGTAGGTGGCGACGGCGTTGACGAGCACCGCGACGAGGACGAGCGCGATGCCCCGGTTGCGGAACAGCGTCAGGTCCACCAGCGGGTGGGCGCGACGGATCTGCACCGCCGCGAACACCGCGCCGAGCACCAGGCTCGCCGCGCCGCACACCCACGGCAACCACGGCGACGACGTCACCCCCGGCGTCAGCGCCAGCACGACGACGGTCAGCAACGCGGTCGACAGCACCGCCCCGGCCAGGTCGAACGGCTCACGCTCGACGTGCCGGCGGGTGCCGCGCGGGATCACCAGCAACGACGACGCGATCGCGAGCACCCCCACCGGCAGCACGACGACGAACAGCCCGCGCCAGCCGAACGCGGCCGTCGCGGCACCGCCGATCACCGGCCCGACGACCTGCGCGACGGCCGCGACGGTCGCGTTCCAGCCGAGGGCACGGCCCAGGCTGTGCGGCGGGAACGTGTCGGTGAGCAGCGCCGTGTTGTTGGTGACGACGGCCGCCGCCCCCACGCCCTGCAGCACCCGCGCCGCGATCAGCCAGCCGGCGGACGGGGCGAGCATGCACAGCCCGGTCGCGACCGTGAACACCGCCAGCCCCGCCAGATACAGCGGACGACGCCCAACGATGTCGGCGAGCCGGCCGAACACGAGGATCAGCGCGGTGGTGACGAGCATGTAGCCCAACAGGATCCACGTCGACTGCGCCGCCGACGCCCCCAGCTCGCGGGTGACGGTGGGCAGCGCGACGGTGAGGCCGCTGATGCTCAGGAACACCGCGACCACGCCGATGCTGGTGGCCGCGAACACCCGCCACGGATGCTGCCGGGCGGCAACGCTACCCATCGGCGCGACGCTCGTGGACGTCGGTGACGGTCTGCAGCGCCTGCGCCAGGCGCAGGCACGTGTCGTCGGCCCACGGCCGGCCCACGATCTGCACGCCGACGGGCAGTCCGTCGACGAAACCGGCCGGCGCCATCACCGCGGGCAGGCCGAGGTAGTCGAACAGGCCGGTGTTGCGGCCGACGATCGACTGCATCGGGTGGCGCACGCCGTCGATCTCGACGGTGACGTCCGACAGCCGCGCGGCCGTCGCCCCGATGCCCGGGGTGACGAACGCGTCGATCCCGGCGGCGTCGAACGCCTGCACCGTCGCGCGCTGGGCGCCGGCGCAGCGGCGCAGCGAGCGCAGGTAGTCCACCGCCGACGGCACCAGCCCGCGCGCGATGCGCACCTGGGTGCCGATGTCGTACTGCGCGAACCGCTCCAGCGCGCCCTCCTGGTTGGCGGCGAGCTCGCAGGTGAGCACGATGGTGACGTCGTCGTGCAGGCGGTGGGCGTCGGGGACGTCGACGGGCACCACCTCGGCGCCCAGGCCCCGCAGCGCGGCGACGGCCGCATCCCACGCGGCCAGCACGCCCGCGTCGCACAATTCGGTGAACCACGCGGTGGGGACGCCGAGCCGCACCCCGGCCAGCGACGGCGCGCCGGGGGTGCCGGGGTCGGCGAGGCCGGCCTGCACCTGCCGCGCCACCGCGTCGGGGGCCGCGGCGGGGTCGAGGCCGTCGGGTCCGGCGAGGACGTCGAGGACGACGCGCAGGTCGGCGGCGGAGCGGGCCATCGGCCCGATGTGGTCGAGGGTCCACGACAGCGACGCGACACCGGTGCGCGGGACGAGGCCGTAGGTGGGCTTGATGCCGGTGAGGTTGCACAGGGCGCTGGGCACGCGGATCGAGCCGCCGGTGTCGGTGCCGAGCGCGAGCGGGACGAGGCGCGCGGCGAGGGCGCCGGCCGAGCCGGTCGACGAGCCGCCGGTCCAGCGGCTGCGGTCCCACGGGTTGGTGACGGCCCCGTAGCGGGCGTTGTGCGGGGCGCCGCAGGCGAATTCGGTGGTCGCGGTGATCAGGACGGGGATGGCGCCGGCGGCGCGCAGCCGGGCGACGGCCGTCGCGTCGGTGCCGGCAACGCGGTCGCCGGTGGTGTGCGAGCCCGCGGTGACGGGCGCGCCGGCGACGTCGACGATGTCCTTGACGCCGAAGAAGACGCCCTCGAGCGGGCGGGCGGTGCCATCGCACCAGCGACGGCCGGAGTCGGCGGCGGCCGCGTCGGCGCCGTCGACGACGGCGAGGATCGCCCCGCCGACGAGCGCCGGGTCGGCCCAGCGGGCGCGCAGCGCGGCGAGCACCGCGGTGGGCGTGGTGGTGCTGGCGGCGTAGGCGGCGAGCAGATCGAGCACGCCGAGGTCGTGCAGCGCCGCGTCGGTGCGCGGGGTGTATTCCGGGGCAGGGAGGGGCGGGGCCGGGACGGGGCTCGCGGCGAGCAGGGCGACGGAATGGGCGGGTTCGGCTGCCAGTGCGTCGGGTGCGGGCGGCAGCGGCGCGAGTCGGGAGGTCTCGAGCAGGGGCGTCATGTCGGCGCGGGCCTGCAGTAGCAGGTCGTCGACGGTGGTGGCCGCGGCGGCGGTGAGGTCGGGATAGTCGGTGGTGGTCACCCGCTCACCTCCAACGGCAGGGCACTCGGCCGGGGTAGCGGCGCGGGCCGGACGGTGCCGGCGGTGAGGTCGGCGAGCAGGCGCAGCACGTCTGGGCGACGGTCGCGGGCCAGCGGGAAGGCCGCGCGCACGGCCGGGACGGCGTCGAGGTCGAGCGTGAAGCGCAGCGTCTCCCCCGCCCGGTGCGCGGGTGCCTGCGCGACGATCTCGCCGTTCGGGGCGATGACGCACGAGAGGCCGAAGTTGTCGACGGTCACGCCGTTGAGGGTTTCCGGCCCGGCGCGGTTGGCGGCCACGATCCACATCTGCGATTCGAGGGCGCGGGTTTGCAGCTCGGCGAGGAACAGGTCTTCGCGGGGGCCGAGGGACGAGACGATCGCGAGCATCACCTCGGCACCGAGCGCGCGGGCAACGGCCCAGTTCTCGGGGAAGGTGCGGTCGTAGCAGATGACGCAGCCGAAGCGGGTGCCGAACAGGTCGGCGGTGGCCGGGGCCTGGCCGGGCGCGAAGTGGTATTTCTCGTCGATGTCGACGCCGCCGACCTTGCTCGCGGGCAGCGAGAGTTTGCGGTAGGCGGGCACTCCCCCGCCGTCGGGGGTGCGCCAGGTGACGACCTCGCCGGCCGGGTCGATCAGCACGACGGAGTTGTGGGTGACGTCGTGGGCCGTGCGCTCGTACAGGCCGAAGGCGATCGCGCAGCCGAGTTCGCGGGCGAGGTCGCCGAACAACGTGGTGGCCTCACCCGGGACGGTCTGCGCCCAGGGGGTGCGGTCGACGTCGTGGCTGGTGCAGAAGTAGGGGGTGGTGACGAGTTCGGGCAGCACCACCAGGTCGGGGACGGCGCCGGTCGCGTCGGGTGCGGCGGCGGTGCGGACGAGGGCGGCGAGCCGGGCCAGGTTGCCGAGGAGGTCCTCGGTGAGTTCGCCGGCCTGGACGATCGCGACGTCGAGGGTGCGCGGATGCAAGAGGGAACCTCCGGGTGTGGGGTGGCGGGTGGGGGCGCGGATCGGTGCACGCGCCCCCACCCGCCGCTCGGGGTCAGGCGGCTTCGGCCTGAACGGTGGTGCGGCTCTTCATCAGCGGCTGGATGCGGGTGCCGAAGTTCTCGATGCCCTCGACGAAGTCGTCGAAGGTGAGCATGATGCCCTTGATGCCCTCGATCTCGGCGACCTCGTCGAGCATCTTCGCAACGGTCTCGTACGAGCCGACGAGGGTGCCCATGTTGAAGTTCACCGCGCCCTCGGGCAGGGAGATGGTCTTGGCGGTCGAGACGTCGTCGGCGGTGGCGTCGGCGGCGGACTGGTCGGCCATGTAGCCGAGGGCGGCGAGGTCGGCGTTGTCGTGGTAGTCCTGCCACTTCGCCTGTGCCGCTTCGTCGGTCTCGTCGGCGATGATCATGAACAGGGTCAGGGCGCCGACGTCGCGGCCCGTCTTGTTCGCCGCCTCGACGAGGGTGGCGGTGGCGTCGGAGATCGCGGTGGGCGTGTTGATGCCCGTGCCCATGATGAAGTTGAAGTCGGCCATCTCGGAGGCGAACTTCATGCCGCTCTTGGACTGTCCGGCCGCGACGATCGGCACGGCACCGCCGGTGGGGCTCGGCGAGAGGACGCACTCGTCCATCGTGTAGTGCTCGCCCTGGAAGTTGCTGACACCGTCGGCCCACAACTGCCGCATGACGGTCACGTACTCGGTGGCCTGCTGGTAGCGGTAGCCGAAGTACTCCTCGCCCGGCCACAGGCCCATCTGCGTGTATTCGTTGGGCGCCCAACCGGTCACGATGTTGACGCCGAAGCGGCCGGGGGCGATCGAGTCGATGGTCGACGCCATGCGGGCCACCATGGCCGGCGGCAGGGTGAGGATCGGGGTGGAGGCGAACAGCTTGATCTTCTCGGTGACGGCCGCGAGGCCGGCCATGAGGGTGAACGATTCGAGGTTATGATCCCAGAACTCGGTCTCGCCGCCGAAGCCCTTGAGCTTGATCATCGACAGGGCGAAGTCGAGGCCGTGCTTCTCGGCCTTCTGCACGATCGTCTTGTTGAGCTCGAACGACGGCATGTACTGCGGGGCGCTCTTGGAGATGAGCCAGCCGTTGTTGCCGATGGGGATGAAGACGCCGATTTCCATGTCGCTCCTGAAGCTGCGGGGATTCGAAGAAGCGGTGGGGCAACACTGCCCTGCTCGCTATGACTTCGAATGTATGCAGGAGTTATTGCCGGATCGGAGCTCGTGGGTAACGGACTTGTTGCCCCGGTTAACGATCTTTGACGGACTGCGCACGCCCCACTTGGCCGATGGGGGCCGCACTCCCCCGCTGCACCCATTCCACCGCGAAGTCCCGGTGCACCGGCGCGCCCGCCGCGCCGTCGATCCGCGCGAGCAGCAGTTCGGCGGCAGCCGAGGCCATGTCCTCGAGGGGCTGGCGCACCGTCGTCAGGTCGAACATCGACCACCCCGACGCGTCGAGGTCGTTGTAGCCGACGATCGACACGTCGTCGGGCACGAGCAGACCCAGCCGCTTGGTGGCGTCGAGGGTGCCGTAGGCCATGTAGTCCGTCGCGCAGAACACCGCCGTCGGCCGGTCCGGCCGGCTCAGCAGCTCCATGCCGCCCTCGTACCCGGTCTTCGCGTCCACCGCGCCACGGTGAACGAGCGTCTCGTCCAGCGGGTGGCCGTGCCTGTCGAGGCCTTCTCGGAAGCCGGCCTCGCGCAGCTTCACGCTCGGATTCTCCAGCGGGCCGGAGATCAGCCCGATGCGCCGATGCCCCATCTCGATCAGATGATCCGCGACGAGACGTCCCCCGCCGACGTTGTCCGACGTCACCCGGTCCACCCGCCCGGCCTGGCTGCCGTCGACGTCGCGGTTGAGGATCACCAGCGGGATCTTCCAGTCGATCATCTCCGACACGATCGGTGAGTCCAGCCGCGCCGAGATGAACACGACCCCGTCCACCAACCCGCCGCGCAGCGCCAGGATGTCCTTCTCCAACGACCCCTCGGTCCGGTCGCTCATCAGCAGCACCCGATAGTCGTGCTGCGCGAACCGGTCCTGCAGCGTGTTCACCAGCGTCGGATACGACGGGTTCCGCAGGTCACCACTGACCACCGCGACCGACGACGACCGCCGCGTGATCAGACTCCGCGCCGTGATGTGCGGGACGTACCCCATCTCCTTCGCCAGCGCCTGGATGCGCTCGCGGGTCTCCTCGATGACGCGCGGGTCACCCCGCAGGGCACGGGACACCGTCGACTGCGACACGCCCGCGGCGCGTGCGACGTCGTAGCTGGTGACCGACCTGCTGCCCACGGGAGGATTGTAGATAGCGGCGGCGGTGAGCTCCCGGACTCGCCCGCAACAACTAGCGCGCTGTGGGTTGTCGCGAACAGAGAAGCCCATACCCGATCCCCTGTCAATTTTCGAGGCTTTGCTTCTCAGCTCGCTCCACCAGAGGGACGCATGAAGACGTCGCGCATCAGCAAGCAGCATTTCATCGAGACCCTGGTACATGCGGTGATCGACGTCGGGATGCGGGTATGTGGTTCACCTCAAGTCATTGTCCGCAGCGCTCGGGCGGGACGCGGCGGACGGATCGATCGGCAAGAGCATCGCCAAGATCACCTGTGACGGGCGGATCGCCATCGCCGATATCGGGATGCCCCGTCTGGGCAGGCCGTCGGCTCTCTACCGCCTCGCGGACGCCGCCTACGAACGGCGGAGCCTGGCTGCCACAAGCAACCTGCACCCCGTCCGGATTCAACACGATCGTGTCCGCTGCTGCGGTCGATCGGCTGCCACACCCTGCCTACATCGTCCTCACTGAAAGCACCTTACTGCGATTGAGCGACGCATCCGCCCGACACAGTAGTGTCATGGACGTCACCCTTGAAGGAGATCACTCGGGCACCCACAGGGGTACCGCATGTCCTTTTGCAAGCCGACAAGGACGGCCTATGAAGATCCATTCCTGCGGCCGCATTCACAGCTTGGCATGTTTCTGTTGCGCAACACGAAACAAGCTATCCTTGACCACTCAAGGACGCGGCTGCATGCTTCGAGAATGGCAGTTACAGGCGGAACGGAGCAGTCACTGGGAGCTACCCTCCGCCGTGCCCGCGCCCAGAAGGGAATGTCGCTGCGTGCCGCCTCAGCCGGGACGGGCCTCAGCTACTCCTCGTTGCACCGCTTGGAATCGGGTGAGCGGGACAGTGCCCCCATTGAGGCCCTCCTAGCGGTCGGTGACAAACTCGGTATCTCACATTCGACCCTAGCCCAGCTGGCCGGAGGCCTATCTGTGGCGGGCGCCAAGGAATTGGGAGGCGCGTGGGTCTGGCGCGCGCTGAGAGGCGGACGGGTAAGTCCGGCCGCAGCTGCAGCGCTTCGTAGGGTGCACATCACCCGGCTACTCGACGACTTCACTTCGCTCATAGCCGAGACCCCTGTCGCTCTAGCTGACCTCTCAGCGGTGATCCGATTGAGGGTGCGCGAGGCAACTGGCGACCCCCATTTTGATGACGACGGCACGTACATCATCCCGACAGCGACGAACCCGAACGAGCGCGTTATCCAGCGCGCCTGGCACGCTCATGGGATCGCGCACGTGATCCTGGCCAAAGACGCCGGCGAGCGACCCATATGTCGGCCGCGCGCACAGGCACTTGGGGCGGAACGTGAGGCGACATACCTTGCAGGATTGATCCTTATTCCCTCCGCAGCGCTGGCAGCGAACAGGCGATTGAGTCCCGTCGGTGCCCTCTTTGGGGGCGACGAGGTCGGGGCCGCGCTCGACGAGATCATGTCCGACTTTGACGCACTGGCAACTTTCGCTGCCGTGCGGCTTGCCGAGGAGGCTTTGCTAGTGGAGCTACCCCTATGACCGCCCCGGCCCATCAGGAATACGACTTTGACCCCCACACACCGAGCCCGCTCGAAAGTCTCCGGCGCTTGCGCGCGGACGCTCGTGACGCTGTTGTAGCGCTCGGTGCGCAGACCGCCGCGCAGTCGCTAGCGTACGTCCCGAGCGCCGTCGACGAGGCGATCACCACGATCGCTTCCAGTTTTCCGCGTCCTCACGCGATCTTCGTCACCGGCTCCGCCGGCGGCGGAAAGAGCGGAGCTGCAGAGTGGCAGCGCCAGGAAGCCGCCTTCCGCTACAGCGACATCGTCGAGGACGCGACCCACGCCGACGGGCCGAGCCTGGACCAGGCAGATACCCTTGCTAGCCGCCTCGCGTGCTTGGCTGACGACGCGGACAGCCGCCCGGAACTGCCGATCCTTGTCGCAGCGAACACCGGGATGATCGTCCAGCTCGCGGCAGCGTGGGGCGCGCGAGGTAGCAATTACCGCGCCCTGACGAGGCGCCTCTTCAGCAGTCTGGGCCTTCCCGGCGCGCCTACGGAGCCGAACGGAGTCCTGCCACTCGACATCCGCGTGCTCAATATGGACGATAGACCGACCTCCGGTAAGGGCGGCCTACTCCGGAAAATGCTCCCAATGCTGCGCCCGGCAGCTAGCCATCGAATTTTCGACGACGCCCGATGCGCAACGTGCGAGGCGATTGCGTACTGTCCGGCCAGAGCGAATGCGACACTCCTCGCGACCATTGCAGCACCTGCTCTGGACGCGCTTACGTCCCGTGCAGCCATCGAGCGCGGGCGGCAGGATACTCCTCGCGCGCTGTGGGACTATCTGTCTCGCGTGGCCCTCCCCGACAGCCACTACGGCGAGGATGGGGACCCCTGCCTAGCGAGCCAGAGGGCTCACCGGGACTCGGACACCTGGTGGGTGATCACGGGACTCCTTCCGCATACTGTATTCGCCGCCGACGGCGACCTCGGGCGACGCGTCGCTGCTTTAGATCCCGTTCGCGCACCCCGGCGAGAGACCTACGAGGCCTTCGCAGCCGCTGGGCTACTCCCTAGAGACGACGCGGAGCCGCTGGTGGAGCTGATCAAGGGGGTACGCGAGGAGGGCTGCGACGAGCCTGCGCTGTTGACCGCTGCCGAGGCGCTGGCGGCCGGGTTGCCTGAGAGCAGTGACGAGGTCAATTGGAGAAATGCCGCCGCGCGAACGAAACTCGGCGCTGCGGTCCTGCTCGGCGAGCTAGTGCCTGACGAGAGCGCCGCGGAGCAGCCCTTCCTCAATGCCTTGGCAATTTACGGGGAGTGGCAGCGGTTGGAGGCGGCCAGTGAGGACACCTCGCATCTAATTGATGAGATGGAGCAGTCGTTCGGGCACCTCGTAAGCGAGTTCGCACGCGGTATCGCTCGCATGTTCGGTGAGATCCACGATGAACGAACCTTCCTGCCAGTGCGGAACTACGACCCGCGGGAGGTGAGCCGGGCTTTCGTCGAGTTCCAGCTCGATACAGCGACCGCTCAACCCGCCCTCGACCGTGCCATGCGGGCTAACCCGAAGGGTGCCACTCGGATCGGGTACAGGCCCCTAGCGGTGACGCTTAATTTCCAAGCCAAGATTCCCGTAGAGGTAGATCTCCCCACGTTTCGGCTCCTGAACGCGGCACTGAGTGGGCTGGCAGGCGGGAGCGGCGATTCGGAGCGGACGTTCGCGCTCCGCCGCGCATCGGAGGCGATCGCGCGCGCCGCCGCTGACGCTGAGTCGGTTGCGATGCTCGTTACTGAGCCGACCAGCGCGCGCCGCTACCTCGTCACCACCCAAGCGGGGCTTAGCGGGCGGATGAGCCTGCGGGCCAGGGCGGTGAGCGAGTGACCGAGCAACTGCAGGAGACTCTCAACGAGATCGCCCGAGCGCGCGGCGCGGTCCTGAATTTGCAGAATGGTCGGCTTGAAGCCTCGTTGGGGGGTCGGACCATATCCCTTCAACTACCGAGCGACGCGAAGGGCGTTGACGCCCTCTCCGACCTGCCCAGCGCCTTGCCGTCCCGGGCCGCCCGCGGTGACATCCGCGAAAAGACTCTCTACAACATCGTACAAGACATGATTGGGCTTGCCGAGGGATCCCGGCTGTCCGACTCGACGCTCCAGGCACAGCTCCCGAAAATCCTCCGCGCGGATCCGGCGTCGCGGCGAGTGCTCGCGTCGGTGATGGCCCGGCAATACTGGTTCCGCCCGAAGGGATCCTCGCCGACTACTTTCCTCTCGCCCTTCCACGCCGACTTACCAGGTGCGTATGAATACAACGGCCGGTACAAGTCCTTCCGTGGCAGCCTGCTGCTCTTTCTCTCCTTTGACGGCACCGGGTTCGACCTGTCGCTGGCGGAAGACATCTTGGAGTTCATGCGTAGCGACGTGGGCCTCAACCCGCTCGACCGCGAGCTTCTGCACGCGGCGCGCAAGGTTGCCGAGCAGTCCGGCCAACGCCGGAAGCCCAACGCCAGTCGCCTCGTGGAACTTGACAATGAGCAGCCCCGTCGCGACGCGCAGATCCAGTCGCGGCTGCGTGATGGAGCGTTCGACCAAGTGGCGATAGACCGGATCCGTCGCGACCTGCGCACGGTGATGACTTTAGAGCTGCCTCGCCACGACAAGGTCGCGGCACTCGTCTTGGCGCTGAGCCTTCACATTGCTCTCCACTACTACCGCGTTGCTTTCGCGATCGGTGAAGGACTGGACGCGGCCGCCCGAGCGCTGGACGGCCATCGCACACGACAACAGCCATCCTTCAGCGGCGCCGTCTTGTTCCGGGTCGGAAGCGGCGGTGATCGGCCAGTGCGCCACACGGACCCTTGCTCGACCGCTTGGTGGCGACTCGACGAACAGCATCTCCTGGCACTGCCGGCCAACATGATCAGCGCCAACCTCCTACATACCGTCACCACCGCGGTACTTGGCGACGACGCGCCCCACCGTCCCGATCCCCATGCGTGCGCGATCGCACTTGAGAGAGAGCCGAATGCGCTGGCGCTCGCGGAACTCCTCTGCTGTGCCGTCGCCGCGAAGCTCACTGAGCTGTCCGGTGATGTACCCAGCTCCTATGACCCCGGGGCAGGCGGTTACGCCCTGCGGTCGGCTGCTCTCGAGACCTTCCGAGGTCGCACGAGCGCACTGAAGCAGCGCGGCCGCGACGTAGTCAACACGATGGTGGGAGGATTCGGCGGCACCCTCAAGCGAAACCGGGGTAAGGTGCGCTTCTTCGAGCTAGACGAGCAGGTCCTCTTCCTCTTGGTGAAGCTAATTCTCGATGGCGCAGGAGTGGAGCAAATGCCCCTACAAACAGAGTTCCTGCCTGCGCTCAGCCAGTACGGGCTCGCGCCGCAGGACTCTGCAGAGGAGGAACTCCTCGCCGACGCCCTCCAGCGCCTCGGCTTGCTCGACCGCTACAGCGACGCAGGAGAGGCAACGTATGTCCGCCACATCATCTAAGGGCGGCCGCGCCGCCTTCGCAGCCGCAGCGGCGAGGGCGTTGCGAAGCGAGCTCAGCGCGCCAAGATGGGCGGGGCGCCGAGTTCTCCTTCGGGGGCTGCACGGCCTCACCCCAGCAGCCGTATTTCAGGCGCTGTTCGATGGCGTCGCAACCAGGGACGTCGACGTATACCCCGACGGCCCGTCTGGCAAGCCCGTGGGAATCTCAGCAATCGTCACCGATGCCGACACGGACATCATCCCGTTCCTTGTCGATGAAGCCGCGGCGACTTCGAACAGCGGGAACGGTGGATTCGCCGCCAGTCTGCGTACTCACTTTCTCGAACGCGCAGACCGCGCCCGCGTATTGTTGATCTTGGCCGCCCAGCCGCAGGAGACCATCGCCTCCACAACCGAGGACGCCACTACCTTGCCATCGCTCGCGTTCGAGCGCCTTTGCAAGGCTTCGGTATTCCCACCCATAGACCATGCCCAGCCGGGCCGGTTGATTAGGGAACTCGTCGACGACTACGTGAACCGGCTCCTTGCGACTATCGGCGCGCCTGACTGGGAGGAGGCCGAGCGGCTCGGCGAGTGGGTGGCGCGTCACCGCGACGACACCGATGCCGCGATTGGCGCCGCCATCCACGAGCTGGAGCTTTACGTGTCTGACCCCGACCTGCGTCCAGCCAGCGCCACGGGCCGACTCAAAGAGGCCGCAAAGTGGCGTTTCGAACTCAACCAACTATCCAACTCGCCGGGCCAGGACCTCGGTCGGCGACTCGCAAAGCGCGTCAGCAGCGCCGGGCTCGAGAAGATACTTGCCGCACAGACGGTTCGCGGCCTCGACTACTCTCGCTTCACCCTCCAGGACCTCAAGGATCGTGCTGATCGCCGGTCCGCGGAGCTCGACCCATTATCGCCGGTGACCGGCACTGTCGTGGCCATGCATACCGACAATGCGATCTGGGCGTGGCTGCCCAGTCCGGGCGGAACGCTCGAGTTCAAGCTCACTCGATCCCTCAAGCGCGGAGAGCAGATTCGCCTTCGTTGGCAGGCCTCGTCGGCAGTATTTCTCCAGGCTCGGGGGCAGTCAGTTGCGGCCAGTGTGGCGCCCCCGGACGGCGGCTCGTGGCGGTTCGGTCGGCTAGAGCTACTCGAAGGAGCCGCAATCACCGCGAGATACCGGATTGCCGTGGTGTTCAATGACGCTGAACTCGTTGCCTTCGAGGATGCACTCGACATCGACGCCGACCTTGGCGGCTTCGCGTGCGGTGAGACACCCCGCCTTTCTGTCTGGAACCGCGATGGAAAGGCGTTGGGCGCGGCAACGCTTAATCCCGCCCAGGACTGTGGGGACGATGTCGTGCAGATGGTGACCGGCACGTTGAACGGAACACCAGTCGGACCCGTACCCGTGATCCCCGCGCGCTCACCGGATGACGGTAACGACGACGGCGATGTCGGAAGCTCTGATGAAGGCGGCGACAGAAACGTGCCGCCGGTAGACTTGCCAGCACCTGATGGAGACGAAGGCGAGGAGCTGGGCACGGGCCGAGGGGAGCTTCCAGCTGCCGCACCCGAGCAACCGACGCTCGCCCATGCGATGCTGGCCTTCGGGCAGGCGGCATGGCCAGACGCTCTCTCCGTCCCGCCGGGAGCATCGAGTGTCTCCGCGCGTTACGGCGGAGTGCGGCTGCGCGTGCATCCGCGCGCGGACGGCATAGACTTGATTCCTGTTGAGCAGTCCATCCTTAAGCACCCGGAGTGGTGCATGTTCTCGGTAGATGGGACAGCATGCACTCCGCTGCGGGAGTTCCCGCACCCCGAGCCTGGTTGGTCTGGAGACCTCGCGAACTTCCTAGGCGCCAGGGCCCGATATTTTGATGCCGCGCTGCGAGCGGGAAGCACCTACGCACTCGATCCGCGCAGCGAGGTGGCCAGGGACTACACCATGTCCTACCGGAGGCTTCTGGAGGCACTGCCAAGGGACGCTACCTCCAGGACCGAGTACGACGACCTTTTGCTAGTCGATCGCGTAGAGGTACGCGGAATCAGCGATGCGCTCCTGGGGCCGACGTCGCCACTCACAGTCGCCTGGCACGCAGCCCTCGCCGACCGCTTCAGCGCTCTGACCACGTCAGAGGCACGACCCGACCGTGCCGATATCGAGTCGTTCACGCCGCAACACCTGCTGCCGCTGGTAATGAGTTCGGGCGACTGGTACGAATCCGTGCCTTCTGGCAGCGCCTTGCTGTGGCGGCGCTACGCGGCCATCGCCGCGAGCAGGCCTGGCGCTCTCGAACGAAACGCCGCCTTCATCGCGAACAGGATCAGGTTCTTCCTGAGCGTCCATCCGGGGCTTGACCATCCGGAGAACACGCTGGCAGTTACCTTCGCCGACGCCGACGGTGGCCAGACCGCTGTCGATGCGCTGCGGCACTTTTTCAGGCCCGAGCGCACTCGCGCCGAGTACCGGCTGCCGCGCATTCGCGCCACGCTGACTGGCGTCGGCCGCTCGGCACGGCGTTCCATCAACGCTGTGCTCTCGGGGGCCATGGATAACGATCTCGACCGGATCGTCCAATCGAGGTCGGAGCTGATCGTCACCGATCAGGCGTCCCCCCCTGCGTTCAGCAGCATCTCGTTCCTGTTCCGCAGCCCGGGTCGCAGGGCCATACGCCCGGTCTCCCTAGACCAGAGGGCACTTACCAGCCATGCGCGCGGGCTTGCTGCCATCTCTGGCCGGGTGGTGGTCCCCGACGCCGATTACGTCTTTGCAACGGGAACGTTCTGCGCGAAACCGGGCGAACACGCAGCCAACCTTGAGGCAATCCAGTACCGCAGCCTTGAACTCGTGGGTGGTCAGGGCGGCGAGCGGCTACAGCCCGGCTGGACGCGGATGATCACTGCCACGACCAGCGAGGAGAACCTCGCCGATTGGTACGACAAGTCCGGCTGGGTCGTGCACCTAGATCGGCTCGTCGGCATCGAGGCGTTTGCAGACACAGAGTCCGCCCGCACCGTCCTTGAGTACGAGGAGGGAGCGGACCCATCCTCATTCGGTTACGACGGCATCACGGGGACGAGGCACGTCGCGCCCTACCTGGCCGCCCTTCGTAGGGCGCTCCAGGGGATCGCCGACCCTGATACCCAAGGAGCGCGAGCCCTGATGCGCCTGCTGGAGTCTGTCTCCGGGAGGTGGGCCCTGCAGATCGTTCAACGGCCCCTCCTGAAAGTACTGGAGCGTGCCGGCACGGCGTGTGCCATTCGGCACCTCGTGGAAATCGAGAATTCCCTCGCTCAGAACATTGTCGGCTTTAGTGCACTGGTCGCCTTAGAAGAGATCGTTCCGGGGTTCCCTGAAGCGGGGATCCCGCAGCGACTGCGCGCCTCGCGGGCGGGGCGTGGTCCCATGTGCGACGATCTCCTGCTTCTGACAGTCCACCCTCGCGGTACGGAGGCTCCACTCGTTCAAGCCACTGTCGTTGAGGTGAAGTTCTGGCAAGCAGAAGGCCTCGACTACGCCAACGCGGCCGACCAAGTCGAGGAAACCAACGACTGGCTGGGTGGCCGGTTCTCCGAGGCTGGCGCTCTGGCCGATCTCCGTGGGCGCGATCTGGCCGAACTCATCCGCTCGGCCCGCACGCGCAACAGCTCCTTCGGCCTCGCGTCGATTCTGCCGCGTGGCGGGGAGGACGTTCTTGCGCAGATCTCTGGGGGGGAGTATGAACTCGCCTTCGGACACTGGCGCCGCGGTGCGTACCGGCGGGGCTTGGTGATCGCGGTTGAGCCCAAGGCAGCGGGTACTCTGGAACTCTCGCAGCTGAACTCAGCGAAGGGGCCGATCGAACTTATCAGCATCCGCAAAGCCGTCGCTGTGAACGCGCTGGAGATGGAGCACCTCGCCCCGTCGGCAGGATGGTCGCAATTGAGCACCCTGCCGCCAGTCTCGCCGTCAGGGGCTCCCTCAACCGCAGAGCGGCCACCCAAGAACGGAGGGGACTCGGACGCGGAGCCACCGGCACCTGCAAGCGAGCTCACGGACGAGATTGAGAGAGACGCCCAGCGGCTAGGTGAAGCATTCGCCAAGTATGGGCTAACAGTCGAACCGTTTGAGCCCGAACTTGCCCAGGCAGGTCCGAGCGTCTTCAGGTTCCGGACCCGGATCGTCGGACGGCTATCCATCACGGACATCGAGCGCCGCAGCCGCGACCTCAGCCGCGAGGTAGGAGCGCCAGGTGAGGTGAGCATTGGTGACGAACCGGGTTTCATTACCGTCGACGTCCCGCGAGCCGAGCCGCAGGCAGTGCCGCTGGCCGTCGCGCTTCAGGCCCTCGATGCACACTCGCCGAAGCCGGGCGCTCTCAACTTCGTTGCAGGAGTGGCGCCGAGTGGCGACGTACGCATCGCTGACCTGTCCCGGCTACCCCACCTGCTCGTTTCGGGCGCGACCGGCTCTGGAAAGTCGGTCTTCCTGCGCGGGATGCTCGCCGAACTCCTCCGCACACGTAGCAGCCATCAGCTGCGCCTCATGATCATCGATCCAAAACGCCTCGACTTCGCGCCCTTCACGAGTGCACCTCATCTGGACGGAGGGGAGATCATCGGTGACCCCGTCGTCGCTCTTGAGCGGTTACGTTCCACTCTCGAGCAGGAAATAGCATACCGCCAGCCAATCTTGGCAGAGGCCGGGGTTAGCTCCGCTGCGGAGTACTACGAAAGCGGCGGGCGACTGGAGGACCTCCCACAGCTCGTAATCCTGGTGGACGAGTTCGCCGATCTGGTCCTTGCCGGTCCCGATCGGCGTGGATTCAGCGAAATGATTCAGCGCTATGCCCAGCTCACCCGCGCCTACGGAATCTTTTTGGTCCTGGCTACTCAGCGTCCCAGCGTCGATGTGATCACCGGGAGCATCAAGGCAAACCTAAGCGCTCGGATCGCGTTCTCGCTGCCGAGTGCGCGGGACTCGATGACGATCCTCGACCGCGGTGGCGCTGAGGACCTCCTCGGGAACGGCGACCTACTCTTTTACCGGAATGGCAAGATCGAACGGCTCCAGGCACCGTTCGCGACGCTCGCTGACGTCCGGTCCGCGATCGGCGTACGCGGGTGATTACAGAAGTTGTCACAGCGACACGGTCCGACTAGGGCGTGTTTCAAATGTCCTCTGATTCATAGCCACTGGTTGAGGGCAGCGACGTGGACGGTGGCCAGATAACGTACGGCGAGCTTGTCGTAGCGGGTGGCCACCGCCCGGTGCTGTTTGAGCTGGTTGATGCCGCACTCGACCGCGTGCCGCTGCCGATACACCTGACGGTCGAACGCCGGGGGTCGGCCGCCTCGCGAGCCCCGTCTGCGGCGGTGCGCGAGCTGATCGGACGGGATCGCAATCGTCGCTCTGATGCCACGTCGGCGCAGGTAGGCGCGGTTGGCGCGGGAACTGTAGGCCTAGTCCGCCAGTACCCGCACCGGTCGGGTACGGGCCCGACCGGCTCCGACCCGAGTTGCACCAGGTTAGTGTGCCAACCCCGGGCGGGGATTCGCGATGCCGAGGGAGTCGAGGATGTGCACGGCGTCGTCGGTGAGCGGATCGAAGGCGGTGTGCTCGTGGCCGGCGATCGTGACGGTGACTTCCTGCAGAGGTCGTAGGGTCCGCACAATCTTCCTGATCGACATCCCGGTCGCATCCTGCAAGTACCGTGAGATCGCCAATGCGGTGAACACGATGGTCAGGTGCGCCTCGATCGACTCCCGGGTGTGGCTGAAAATCGGGCGGGCCCGCAGATCCGTCTTCGACATCCGAAACGACTGCTCGACGTGCCACAGATCGTGGTACTTCGCCATCACTTCCCGCGGATTCATCAGCGCGACAGGTAAGTTGGTGACGTAGCCCTTCTTAGGCCGAACTCGGCCTAAGAAGGGTTATGACGATGTCGAGGTTATGCCGACACGGTCTGCATCGTTGCTGGTGGAGGCCTCTGTCAAGGGACAGGAGGGCGTCCCTGTGGGCGGACAGGTGATCTCCCTGCCTGCGGACAGCTGATCTCCCTGTCCGCGGTCAGGTGATCTCCCTCGATGTCAGGTCAACGGCATCACCCCGCGTCCGGCGGTGGCTTCGCTCAGCCGCAGTGAGGTGCCCTCGGTGATCACGACGTGGGCGTGGTGCAGCAGCCGGTCGACGGCGGCGGTGGCGAGGGTCTTGGGCATGATGGTGTCGAATCCGGACGGGTGGAGGTTGCTGGTCACCGCCACGCTGCGGCGTTCGTAGGCGGCGTCGACGAGGCGGTAGAACGCCTCGGCGGCGGCCTGACCGGACGGCAGCATGCCGATGTCGTCGACGACGATCAACTCGGCCCGGGTGATTCTGGTGATGGTCTTGGTGATCGACCCGTCCACCGCGGCCCGCCCGATCGCCGCGGTCAACGATTCGAGGGTGAACCACGACACCCGCATCCCGGCGTCGATCACCGCATGCGCCAACGCCTCGACGAAGTGGGTTTTGCCGGTTCCGGACGGGCCACTGACGGCGAGGTTCTCGGCGCGGTGCACCCACTCCAACGCCGCCAGGGCGCTCTGGGTGGGGGCCGGGATCGACGAATCCTCCTCGCGCCACGAGGAAAACGTCTTGCCGGCGGGCAGCCCGGCGGCTTTGCGGCGCATCGCCCTGGTGGCTTCGTCGCGGCCGCGGATCTCCTCGGTCAGCAGCACTTTGAGGACCTCGGTCGGGTCCCACCGCTGTGCTTTTGCCGTCGCCAGCACCTCGGGGGCGGCGGCGCGCAGGTAGGGCAGGCGCATGCGTTTGAGGACGGCGAGCAGATCGTCGGGCAGCGGCGGTGCGGTGGGGTTCACGAGCGGGCCTCCGTGCGGGCGGTGCCGAAGCCGGCCCAGGCTCCGGTGCCGGGCTGGACCGAATGGGTCTCGTCGGCGACGACCCGCCCGGCGCCGGTGCCGGTGTCGGTGTGGTGCGCGACGATCGCCGGCAGATCCGACTCGGCGAACCGGCCCGCTCCGGCCGCGACCGCCAGCGCCGCCGAGACGGTGTCGGCGCCGACGAACGCGGCCAGCTCCACCGCGGCGGTCATCTTCGCCCGGATCCGGGCCGCCCCGGCCGCCGAGGCGGCGATCAGCCAGGTGTGCGCGCCGGGTCCCAGATCGAGGAACCGGGCCTCGGCGGCGGAGCGGGCCCTCGGACGGGGCGGCCGCGGCGCCCCGTCCGCTTCCTGGGGGTGGTTCGGGTAGTGGGCCGGATCGATGCTCGGATTGCCCGGTGTCGAAAGACGATGGCGGGCAACCTCGCTCAGACCGCACCGACCGGTGGCCCAGTCCGGAATCCGCGGCAGGGCATCGAGGTCGGCGACCACGACGAGGTCGGCGCCGGCGGCGCGCACCCACACCTCGGCGCCGACCAGGCCCGGTGGGGTCGAATAGCGCACCGAGCCGAACCGGATCGTCTGGTCGGTGCCGACGCTGCGGGTGGTCCCCAATGCGAGGGTGTGCGGGGCCGACGGCAGGGTGTGCAGGCGGGCGCGTTCGTCGGCCAGGGCCTCGGCCGGGATGCGGGCGCTCTCCCGGTGCCGGCGGGCGTTGACCGTGACGCAGAAGCGATCACACGCGGCCTCGAGGTCGATGAACGCGGCGTACTCGGGCAGCAGGTTCGCCTCGGTGGGTACCAGATCCGCCTTGGCGATCTTGACGGTGGCTTCGCTGCCACCCTTCGATTCCGGGTCGAAGGGGATGCAGGTGTGCACGGCCATGCCGTAGTGCCGGGCCGTCTCGACGATCTGCGGGTGCCGCACCGGAATGCCGGCAACGTGGTCGATGCTGACGGTGCGGGGATTGTCGGTCAGCGCGTAGGTCGGCACCCCACCGAAGCGACGCACCGTGGCATCGAGGCACGCGATCAGCGTCGGCAACGTCTGATCCCACACCGGGATCACCACCCGGTAGCGGGACCACGCCAGCCAGGCGCAGAACAGCAGGGTCGAGCGCACGATCCCGCCCGGTCCGGGCACCTTCGGGCCGGCGCCCCAGTCGAACTGCATCCACAGTCCGGGTTCGGTGAGCCACGGCCGGTAGGTGCGCCGGTGCCCGGCCTGCCACGCCGTTCTCGCCTGCGCCACGGCCCGGCGGGTGGTGCGTTCGGTCCCGTCGAAGCCGAGCTCGACGAGTCGTTCGTGGACGATGTCGGCGCGGACCCGGCCCTTGCTGCGTTCGACCCACTCCTCGATCTTGGGGAGGTAGTCGTCGATGATGCGCGGCCGCCGCGCCGGGCCGGTCACCGGCATACCGGCGTCGCGGGCGGCGACGTAGCGTCGGACGGTTTTCGGGTCCACCCCGGCGAGTTGTGCGGCCGAGTGCGCGCTGCCGGTGGCGTCGTAGGCTTCGAGAATTTCCATGATGTCCCTGTCAGACTTCTTCATGCGTCCCTCCGGTGGGAGTCGCTCGGTGGTGGTCGAAGACCTCGAGCAAAACCCCGGAGGGGCGTCTGGTTCAGGACCGACACACCGCCGGTCCCACGGTCACGGACAGGGAGATCAGCTGTCCGTCAGCAGGGAAGAACGTGTCCGCCTACAGGGAGGTTGGCATGTCCGCTAGCAGCCTCGACATCGGTGGATTGTTCGGCATAATCACAG